>JAISNF010000536.1 GCA_031276415.1 Planctomycetaceae bacterium | reverse complement strand
GCCGTCCGAAAAATTCCTAAACCGACATGGCTCAATGACCGCAATCAGTTTCTCATTCCACACACTGAACCGAACAAAGAATTTACGAATGATTGTGTTGTTTGGGGATTATTTTCCAACTCGAATCAAACTACGGCACTCAAGGATGTCTCTTATTTGGGCAAAAATTATCAAATCATAAATCATTTTTTTCCGTTCAGAATTGCAGAAGTCAAAACGTGGACAATTAACAATTCTGATTTTCGGCAACAAATAATAAAAGATGTTGACCGTTTTATCGCCAATTGGATTTCGCATCAAAAATTTTCGCAAGAAGCAAAAACAGTTTTGGAATTGGGGAAAAAAGTTTATCAATTATATTTTTCAAATCTGAATAAAATTATTGTTAAAAAAATGTCGGTCAAAACTTGGGATGCCGGTTGGTATCAAATTCGTCAATTATTAAAAGAACATCATCTCGCAACAAACGAATTAGAAACATTAAATGCCGCAAACAAAATACTTGCAGAAAAAATTTTACCGCAAATCGAAGTGTACGGTTTTTTGGACAAAGACGAAGTTTATGAATGAAACAATAAATCGGTTGTGAAATGATATTTAACCGCATAATCGGGAATGTTATAATAATCTATTTTAGTAACTATTTTCTTAATAAACAAAAGATAAAAAATTTAAGTGATAAGCGATCTTTTTCCGTAAGGGTTGCATTGACAATAAGCGGTTTGTGTTTTGTTACGGATTGTTACGGAAACGAGGTGGAATGATGCCGCAAATTGAAGAAGGTAAAACGGTTGAGGAATTTTATTGGGACTATGTACGAAAAATGAGTCCGGCGGAAAGAGTACGTCAGGCAACAGGATTAAATGTTACTATTTGTGCAATGGTCAAAACACAACTGTGTAAAAAACAACCGCCGTATAATGAAATAACATTAAAATTTGCGGTTGCCAAAAGATTTTATTGGAACGATCCTAAAATACTTGCGATATTTAATGAAGCAGAAAAAAATATTATGTATAAAAATGAAACAGAATCGATTTCTATGAATGATAATATATTGATGATGGATTTAGATCGAACAACCGAAAAGGTAATAATCATTCTTGAGGCGATTCAACATCCATTCGTAATTACCGGAGGACTGACGGCGATAACGTATGGAGATCCGCGAACAACAAAAGATATTGATATTGTTATGGAAATCAATCCATGCGAGATTGATTTTGCAAATGTTCTCTTTGAACAATTTGATAAAGATTTTTTCTTTAGTCTTAATGGTTGCCGTGAAGCGATTGAAAAACAAACAATGTTTCAAGCGATTGATAAGGAAACAATGTTTAAAGTTGATTTTCAGATTTCTGATTTAGTGCCGGGATTATGTGCCAGACGAAAAAATGTACAAATTTTGACCGGACGTGTTGTACCAATGGTAACACCGGAAGACGCCATTTTATCGAAACTGGTTTGGATCAAACTTGGTAGTAATCGTTCCCGTAAAGATATTGTTGCGATGCTTCGTGTTCAGACGAACCTTGATTACGAATATCTTGAAGCAAACGCTGAAAAATTCGGCGTCATGGAGATTTTGAAAGAGTTACGAATTATTGCGGACAGTTATGATCCCAATGTTATTTTGTAAAAACAATGGGAATGTTTATCAATTTCTTTTTTATTTATAATTATGAACAACTTATTTGATAATACTGAACGTTATGGAGCCGATCTGGGAAAGGTACCAAGAATGGACGATTTTGTTTTTGAAACACAATCGCGTGGTATGAGCCGTATTTGGTTTATTCCGATCATTTTATTGGGCGGTTTGTTGACAACGGTAATCGTTTTGGGCGTGAATTATATTGTCAATATTTATGCCGGTTATAATTTTTTTATGTATTTTATCAATAGTATTTTTTTAATATGGATTTTTAACTTCATAATTCCGATTGGAGCCGTTTTGAGTGGTTTGTTGGCAGGTGCGGGTTATACTATTGTTGCGCGTTTTTTCCATTTTTGTCCTAAAAAAAGTTTTATTTTCTTTATATTCCTCCTTCAATTTACGATGTTTTTTGTTGCGAAATACGCGGAATACACCATATATTGTTACCATATTCATCGGCAAATGCAACTTGAACAACCAGTTCAAATCTTAATTGATAAAAACAAAAAAACTGTTACATTTGATCAGAATGAAATCACCAATTCCCTTAAAACATCAGTACCTTCTTTTATCGAATTTTATCGTACATCTATTGAAGAGGCTGAATGGGGCGGTAACTATCTGAACGATAAACCATTTAAGATGGGAAAATGGGCTTGGATACATGAATTTTTTAGACTGTTTTTTTTCGTAACTTGTTCAATTGAGACTTCCAGATCACTGATGTTTATGGCTTATTGCCAAGCGTGTCAGCGTTTTATGTCGCAAAAATTGGAGTTTACTTTTTCAATGCGTGCGTCAAGACGAAAAATTAAAAAAGATGACGAAACAGATTTAGAATTATTTCGGCAAGAAGAAACTGAAGCCATTAATTACGCCACAGAAAAGATTACCAAAATTGAAGATTTTCTAAAAACCAAACAAGCGATAAATCGTTCAGAAATTTTCAAATTACTCTGCAAAATCCGTGATGAAATTACAGCGAATGCAAAAACAATGGAAAATGTACCAAATGAAATACGAGTTTGTTATTCCGAATGTAATTCTTGCGACAATTTTTTACTTGAAGTTTCAATAATATCACATGTAAATAATGACAAAGAAGACAAAGATAATAATGAAAATGATGACGAAACGATTTTCAAGAATATCGTTCTTCTCCGTTTCATAGACGGAAATTTTGTTATGAAAAATGAAATTCCAATGTCGACAATTTAATGTTTTATCAATCTTTTTAATTTTAGCCGGTTGTTTTTGAACACCGGAGAAGGAGTTGATTATTCCGTGTCTGAACTTGTTTTTGCTCAAGGTTATACGTTGACACAATTATTTGTGGTTCTTTTTTTAGCGTGGGGAATCACTACTTTTTTTTATTGGCGGACGTTTACAACATTAACGTTTCGCCGGTTTATAACGTTGTTATTGTTGCGTTATATTTCTGTTGCGGTGATTGTTTTCCTTCTTTTTCGACCGATGCTTCAATACACGAAAGAGCAGGCGCAACGAAAATCAATTGTGTTTGCGGTGGACACTTCGGCGTCGATGGGAATTTCAGACGGTGTTGGCGGTGTAATAAATCCGGGCGAACAAGTCCAAGTTCAGATTCGTGTCGATCAGGTCAAAGACAAAATTAAAATATGGTCGGCAAAACTTGAAACAGATTTTTTACTTCATCTTCTTGAGTTTTCTGATCGGGCGGTCAGGTTACCGGAAATAACTTTGGCTCCAACACTCAAAGCCGAAGGAACTTCAACTTCGCTTTCCGCCGGAATAAATGGTACAAATTCTATGATGGACGGCAAGAAAAAAATTCCGGCAAAAGAAATCGAAGCCGTTTTTCTTTTTTCAGACGGTCAAAACAATACCGCACGTAATCCTGTTGCCGATGTACAAAAACTTGGGATTCCGGTTTATTCAATCGGAGTTGGAACGGGTTTAAAAAGCAGTTCTTCATTTAAAGATGTTCAGGCAAGCGATATTCGCGTGCCGGAACGCTTAACGTACAATAATAAAGCCCGTATCACTGCCGGAATTGACGCAGTGGGACTTGAAGGCAGAAGCGTTAAAGTAATTCTCGAAGAAGATACAACGTATGCGTCCGAACCCGCACGCGGTAAAAAGAAGGAAACGCCCGTTATTAACGAAACAACTAATTCACCGATTAATTCGCCGGATTCCGCAACAGTAAATCATCGCCGCAAAATTGGCGAACAGGAATTGATGTTGGATGCGATTGAAGGACAGCAGGATGTTGTGTTTGAGTTTAAACCGGAAAAAGTCGGACGAACTCTTTATATTGTGAGAACGGAACCGCTCGGCGATGAAGCGATCAAAGAAAATAATGAACGACAAACTGCGGCGTTGGTTGTTGAACCCGGAATGCGTGTTTTTTATCTTGAGGGGACCCTGCGTCCCGAATACGGAGCCATTTCGCAACGTTATCTCGCCAAAGACCCTGATATTGAGTTTTGCGCTATGGTTCAAATCAAACCGAATGTTTTTGAACAACAAACCAATATTGAAGGATTCAAATTAAAAGGACTTCCTACGGAGCAGGAAACAATTGATTCCTTTGACGTATTTATTATTGGCGATATTGATAGTTCTTATTTTAAAACGGAAATTCAGGAAATGTTTGTGAAACGAATTCGCAATGGAGCCGGTCTTATTATGCTTGGCGGTTATCATTCGCTTGGTCCTGGAGGTTACGGCGGAACACCGATTGGTAAGGTGTTGCCGGTTATTGTGGGCAACAGGGAGATTGGGCAATTTTCCGAAGAATTTTTGCCGAAACTAACACCGGATGGTGTTTCAAGTAACATTTTTGCTAATATTGCTACATTTTTTCCGTCAACACTTGGAGCGGCAACGAAAGAAGGATTACCGATGTTAGCCGGTTGTACACGTATTCAAACGTCGAATCCGGCGGCAACAATTTTTGCAACATGTCCGGCGGTTCGGGTTCCTGGTCCTGGCGGCGGTGAAATTGAGATGCCGGTTTTGGCGGCTCAACCTGTTGATCAAGGACGCACAGTGGTATTCACGGGAGACACCACGCGGCGTTGGCAACAAGGTCCGCGTGCAATGAATCAAGACACGCCGTTTATGCAATTTTGGGGACAATTAATTCGTTACGTTGCCGGTCGTGAAGGAACGATTGTTCGGGAAGCAGGAGTTTCGGCATCGGTCGATAAAGCATATTACGAACCGGAAGAAACTGTAACAATTTCCGCAACAGTAAAAAACGCCGACGGCGAAGGGACGGAAAAAGCATCCGTTTCCGGTACAATTATCCGGTCAGACGGCAAACAGGATGAAGTTAAACTCGAAATTGTTCAGGGAACGCCGGGAAAATATACCGGAATTTATGAACCAAAAATTATCGGACAACAAGAAATTAAAGTTACAGCCAAGATAGACGGACTTGTTTTGAATGCTCCTGAAAAAATGATCATTGATGTTGGTCGTCCCAATATGGAATTTGACCGGTTGGATTTGAATGAAGAATTGATGACGAAAATTGCGGACGCTTCCGGAGGACGTTATTCACATATTACTACTGCCGATTTTTTGATTGACCAGTTAAATCGTGATGTAACGAAACGAAAAGTAATCGAACAAATTCCATTGGCTCCGCCACTCTCTTTCTGGGCAATTTTTGTTGCCTTATTAACTATCGAATGGGTCTTGCGGCGGCGTTATCACCTGAGATAAATTTGGAATCTGTGATGTTTTAACCACATGACAAAAACAAAAAATTGTCCGCAGATGACGCTGATAAACGCAGATTGTTTTTAAAATATAAAATAACAAAAAAATTGTCCGCAGGTGACGTTGATAAATGTAGATTGTTTTTGAAAATACGGAACAACAAAACATACGAACAATTTTTTGTTGCTCTAATTTGTTGCTCTAATTTCATTTGCTGTTTCACTTTTTTGTTGTTTTGTATTGTCGTAATCTGCGGCTATCAGCGAAATCTGCGGACAATTTTTTTGTTTTTACTGTTCGTGTTATTCTTCTTTTTGCAACAGGAATTGGTATAATGTTTGTTGCAGGGCGTGAATATCAATCGGTTTGGAGAGATGTCCATTCATGCCGTTGTCAAAACATCTTTGTATCTCTTCGGCAAAAGCATGAGCAGTCAACGCTATCACCGGTAAATTTTCGTAATGCGGATTTGCACGAATATGTTTAATCGTTTCAAAACCGTCCATAACCGGCATCTGAATGTCCAAAAATACTAAATCAAACACCGGCTTCAACCCCGATTCATAAGCCTCCGATAATTTCGCCAACGCAATCTCGCCATTTTCCGCAACAGTTACTTTGAGTTCCATATTCTCCAACATCGCCTTCGCAACCAATATGTTCACTTTATTGTCCTCAACCAACAAAACCCGAAAACCTGCCAATGACCGTTTTTCATGCGGCAACTGTACATTTACTATTTTTCCTTTTTCTGTTTCCGTATCAGATTCCGCCATTTCAGCAGCCGATAACTTGTTGGCATTCTTTGCGTTCGGAACTAATCCAAAAACACACGTGAACATAATATTCGTTCCAACATCAACTTCACTTTCCAACGAAATCTTGCCGCCCATTAAATTCACCAAACTTCGCGTCAACGTCAACCCTAAACCAACTCCGCTATATTGCCGCGTAATCGATGTGTCCTTTTGCATAAACGCATTGAACAGTTTCTGAACCTGATTCGGCAACATTCCAATTCCCATGTCCTTGACCGAAAATAATATCGTAATATTCTCGCCTTTGATCGACTCCAAATTCGCCGTAACAACAATCGATCCCCGTTTCGAAAATTTGAACGCATTGCCTACCACATTGATAAATATTTGCCGTAACCGAAGATGATCGCCTAAAAGTGTTTCAGGAATATTTGTTGATTGATTAAATATCAAATTAATTCCTGTTTCCATACTCTGTTCCTTGAAAATAATGTCAATATCACCCAACACATCACTCAATGAAAACGGCGCACGCTCCAATGTCATTTTACCCGTTTCCATTTTCGAAAAATCAAGAATATCATTGATAATCCCCAAAAGTGAACGCGCTGCACGATGAGCGTTATTGGTGTATTGGTGCTGTTGCTCGTCCAACGGCGTTTCCAACAAAAGATGCGTCAAACCAATAATCGCATTCATCGGCGTGCGAATTTCATGACTCATATTTGCCATAAATTCACTCTTCGCCTTGTTCGCCGCCTGCGCCGCAAGAATCGCACTCTTCAATTCAAGATGTGTTTTTATTCGTGCCAATAATTCCTGCTTGTCAAACGGTTTTTCGATATAATCATTCGCACCGGATTGAAATCCCAAAAGAACATCCTGCACTTGATTTTTCGCCGTCAACATCAATATCGGTAAATCAAACAACGAATATTGTTGCCGTAAATTTTTACAAACTTCATAACCCGACATCTTAGGCATCATCACGTCCAACAGTATCAAATCAAAATTATTGCCGTTCTTTATCAAATCAAGAGCCACAATACCATTGTACGCACTGGACACGGAATAATTGTGTATCGATAATATGTTTTTCAACACCTGAATATTAACCGGTTCATCATCAACAACAAGTATTGAATAAACTCCCTTTTCCTTTTCTTTTTCTTTCTCTTTCTCTTGTTTGTGATCCGCTTCTTTTTCCGGTACGGAATAATCTTCAAGATCAACAGTCGATTTTTTATTTTCGTCTGTAACGAATAAATCCCGCGTTGTTTTGGAAAGCGGCACCGTGAATGTGAATTTTGAACCTTCGCCTAACTTCGAATCAACATTTATCGTTCCGCCGTGTAATTCGACAAGTTTTTTTGTTATCGATAATCCTAAACCAGTTCCGCCATACTCGCGTGCAGTGGAACCGTCAACCTGTTCAAATGATTCAAAGATACTGTCGAATTTATCGTCCGGTATTCCAATTCCTGTGTCCGAAATAGAAACCGCAATCAAATCATCAACAACATGCGCCGACACACTGACTTTGCCCTTGTCCGTAAATTTGATGGCGTTCCCGATTAAATTGTACAAAATCTGTTGAATCCTGTTCTCATCCGCATCAACAATCGGCAACGAACCATCAATCGCATTGACCAACATCAATTCTTTTCCTTTAATCAATGGCTTTGACAACACAATTACCGTGTCAACAATCGTTTTCAAATCGACCGGCTTAATTTGCAGAATGATTTCTTTATTCTTCAATTTCGTAAAATCGAGAATATCGTTCACCAAATTGGAAAGCCGTTTACCGCTGTTGGAAACAAGAGCAAGATTATATTTTTGTTCTTGCGTGAGTGAACCGGTTGCGCCGTCAATCATTGATTCGATAATCCCGATAATTCCGTTAATCGGCGTCCGCAACTCATGAGACGTATTCGCCATAAATTCGTCTTTCAACTCGTTCAATTTGTTCAAATATTGATTCTTTTCTTCAAGTGCTTTGGCGTGATCCTGCAATTTCGTGATTAATGTGTTGATCTCTTCCGCCATGAATTTGAACGCTTTGGATAAAGAACCAATTTCATCATAACTGTCAATAACCGGAATTTCTATATCAAATTTTCCCTGTCCCAAAATATTGGCAGTCTTTGAAAGAAGCAAAATCGGTCGCGTAATATTTCTCGCAATAAGATAAAGCAACAACGCAATAACACAAATCGAAATTAACGAAACTATAACAACATAATTACGAACAGCGTTGGCGTTATTAAGAATTTTTGTCATGGGAATACTGACGGCAATCGACCAGGGCGTTGTTACTTCGCTGAATTGGATGGGCATGTAAACCGTGTAGAAATCTTTATTGTTCGAAATATAAGATTGACCTTTTTTAATAGAATTTTTGGCTTCAATAGCATAATTTAAACGGAAAGAATCGGCTTGAAGCATCGCTTCCGCAATCTCTGGATTGAGTAACGTTAAATCCAATTTTTGGTTATCGAAATTTTTGGCGTATTCTTTTAATAAATCAACAAATTTTTGGCAGTTATTGAATTTTTCAACTTGATCTTTATCGTTTTGATCTTTAACAGGATTTTGAGCGATGTAATTATTAGCGAGTTCGATGGCTTTTGAAATTTTGGAATGATCGGAAGTGATCATTTCATAAAATAATGTTTCGATTAAATCTTTTCCGAGATGTAATTTATTGGGATGAGCGACAACTGCGCCGGCGTTAGAGAGAATCCACGAATAACCTTCCTGACCGTGCGGATTAACCTTTGAAATCATTTCCTGCAATTTATCAAGAACAAAATCAGAAGAAATAATGCCAATAAACTGATCTTTATGGAGAACAGGAAAAACCATACTGGCAAGCATAACAGGTTTTCCCTGAACCTGATAAGGATAAGGATCGGTGATAAATTCGTGTTTTTTTGTTTTGGGAATAATGTACCAATCGGCAATATCAATATCGTACAACGGCTCAACAGCAATTTTATCACCGGCTTTGTTCCAATAAGGAGCATAACGACCGGTTTCATCGTAGGCTGGTTTTTGACCGGCGTATTCTTTATCTTTTCCATCAAGGGCGTTGGGATCGTAGGCAATACAGAAAGCGGTGATATATTCTTTTTTGGCGAGAGTATTTTGGAGAATATCGTTCATCATTTTCCTGTCGGTGAGGTTGTTATCTTTCAACGCCTCAAAGACAGTTGCCAGCGTTTCCGAAGTAATTCTTGCGCCTTGCAATTCCGCTTTAATTTCATTTTTGTATTTATCTGCCGTTTCCTGAGCAAGATTGAATGCATCATTTTTTGCCATTTCAAATGTTTTATTAGAAACAATCATTGTGAGAACGGAAAAAGACACAATGACAACAGCAGAAACAAGAAAAAATATTTTTGTTTGTAAACTTAAATGTGTGAACATTATGGTAATCTGATTGAATTGGTTGGTTGAAATTAAATCAATAAATTAAAAGCAAGCGATCTTTTACCGAAACATCGCCGAAATTTTTCTGAAATTATAACCGTCTATTTGTTTTTTACCACAGAGACCACAGAAAAAGAGAGCACAGAAAAAAGAGAGCGCAAAAAAAGAGAGCGTAGAAAAAAGAAATGAATTGGGCAACACAATAGAAGGTAAAAATAACTTTCGGCAAAACATTGCTTTATCTTTTGAAATTTCTGAATCTCACGGAAATATGATAAAATTTTCCCTAAAGTGAACTTCTAATAACTGGCTTTTTATTTAAGCACAGTGTATTTAACCACAGAGAACACAGAGTTCACAGAGGAAATTTTTATTTCTCAATCTTAATCCCGCTAGGAGTGTGAGTGTGCATAACCGTAGGTTATGCATAATCTCGTCCCTGCGGGACTTAGGAAATATTACGGAATTTTAACTAAATCAAGACATTACTCAATAAACAAATTTTTTCTTCTCTGTGAACGCAGTGTTCTATGTGGTTAATAAAAACAAATTTGCGGCACGAAGAGTATTGAGCATGAGCATTGAAATAGTCAGGGGACCGACACCGCCCGGAACCGGAGAAACAGCACCGGCAACATTTTTAACGGTATCAAAATCGACATCGCCGCAGATTTTGCCGTTTGGCAGCCGATTGATTCCAACGTCAATAACAACGGTGCCGGGTTTAACCATATCGGCGGTGAGAAAGCGGGCGTGTCCGATTGCAACAATTAATATATCTGCTTGGCGGGTTATTTCGTGTAGATTTTTGGTACGGGAATGAACAATACTGACAGTGGCATCTGCGCCTGATTGTTGGGGCGATTGTTTTTGTAGTAACATGAGAGCCATTGGTTTTCCGACAATATCGCTGCGTCCGACAATAACCGCATGTTTTCCCGACGTCTCAATTCCGTAACGGACAAGCATTTGTTGAATTCCGTAGGGAGTGCAAGGCAGATAACGCGGGCGTCCTTGTGAAATGAGCCCGACATTTTCGGGATGAAAAGCATCGACATCTTTTTTGGGATTAATTGCATCAAGAACCCGAAGTTCATCACATCCTTGTGGAAGCGGCAGTTGAACCAAAATACCGTGAACATTGCAATCTGTATTGAGTTTTTCGATCAATGTCAAAATTTCTTTGGTGGTCGTTGTGGCGGGAAGCCGAAACAGACGGTTTTCTATTCCGATTTTCTTGCAGGTTTTTTCTTTATTACTCACATAAATTTGACTTGCCGGATCGTCACCCACTAATATTGCTGCCAAACAGGGAGTTATTCCGGTTGACGTTTTGAAGCGGACGATATCTTCCGCCAATTCATTAAGAATTGTTTCCGATAATTTTTTGCCGTCAAGTATTTGCATAATTTGTTGTATTCTAAAAATTGATAAATATTGATTGATAAATACAAACTTTTACCTGTCAATAATTTTGTATTTTTTTTGAATTTGTTTACGATAGAAAATCAAACTGTCGGAAAAAGTTACCTGTCTTTTGAAACATTACAAAATAAAATACCCAGTTATTGACAAGTTGAAACATAATAAGTATAAACATACAAGAATAATTTGTGAATAATCACGAAACATTTTTTTAGAATATTTCAGCGAAATTTTTGGGAGAATTAACTTGTTTCCGTATTTATGGATTGGAAATTAAGAGATAAACAACAGTGAGTGAAAACTTTTCGCCGATAGTTTACTAAATTGATGATGAGTAATTTGTAAGAATTTCGCCAAACAATGACGAATTTCTTTAATGAAAAAGAAAGATTGCGGTTGACTAAAAGCAGTCTTTGGATTAAACTGTGAAAACTAATTCAATTGCGATTAGGTAATTTTGCCGTGTTGTTGCGGCAAACGAATCGTAATGACTTCAAAGTACCTTTTAACATAAGGAAAAAAACAATGAAAAACTTTGCTGAAAACTTGCGGAATTTTGTCAAAAACACTGTAAAAACATGGGTTAAAACACCAGAGTTAAAATGGGTAATTACGGGGGGGGGGGGGGGTAATTATAATAAGTGGAAAATACGAATATTGTGAAAAATCATCACTGTTCGGACATTCTCTAAACTTCTTAACTCCTGCCCGTACCTCACTTTTCGGCTTTACATTGGTCGAACTTCTTGTAGTGATTGCGATTATCGGTATGTTAATCGCTCTACTGTTGCCTGCTGTTCAAGCCGCTAGAGAAGCGGCGCGGCGGATGCAATGTTCCAACAAAATGAAGCAGTTGGGAATTGCCTGCCACAACTACCACGATACACAACAACAATTTCCATTTGGTTCAATTGACCGGAACAATGGTGAATCAAATACTTGTCTCTGGCGTTTCTATTCGATGTGGGGAGTTTCGATTCTTCCTTTCATAGAACAACAAGCCGCTTACGATATGTATTTCGGAGCCGCAAGTTTAGAAAATGCAACGCCGGGAGCTGTAAATCCTTCAAATCAAGGACGAAATCGTGAATTGGCTCAAATGCGAATGACGATTTATGAATGTCCCTCGGATACTGGTGTTGGCATTCGATCTTATCCGTCAACGGAAATTAAAGACGACGGAACACCGGCACACACTAAATATACTCCGTTTGAACAATATCAGACATCTTATCGAGGTGTTGCGGGAGCCAACACCGGCGGATCATGGTGGTGGGATAGTGACGGCGGAGCAGGCGGAACTGTACGGGCTTACATGCGCGGAATTTTGCATACAGTGTATGCCGTCAATCCAACAACAGACGGAGCGAAATCGATTGAATCATTTGCTTCGGTTTCTGACGGAACATCGAATACTCTCATTTTTGTTGAACGTCACCAGCCGAAAGTTCAGATTCGCCGGGCAACCTATTGGTCAAGTGTTCCAGCCAATCATCTTTATACTGCCTCACCGAAATCAGCAACGCTTATTTCACACGATTGGGAATTATGTCTTTTAACCTGTGGTCAGAGTAGTCCCATTGATACCTATTTTTGCGGACGGTCAGCGGGTTCTTATCATCCCAACGGAAACAATGTAACAGTAAGTGACGCATCTGTACGGTTTGTCAGTAATAATATTGATGTCGGTTTAGGTTGGGCAGCAAACCGAACCAATTTACAAATGATTGGTATTTGGGGTTGTCTTTGTGCAATTAGCGATGGTGAAGTTGCCGCTGTTCCCTAAAGTTTTTCAATCCCATAGTTATTGCTCATAATTATGGGATTGTTATTGTTGTTACCATACCGTTTTTGGTGTTGGTTTGGTTTTAAGTCGTTTTCAAATTTTAACATTTTAAACAATGAAAAATGAAAAACATTAATTTTTTTCCTTATGTACTTTGTATTTTGGTGTTTTGTTTTTCCGGTTGTGGTTCCAAAACGGTTTCTGTATCGGGAAAAGTAACTTTTGACGGTGAACCGGGTAAAAATATCACCGTTTTGTTTCAGGGTGAATTGGTTGACGGAAAATCACCGGAAGCCGCTTTTGGTACCACAAATGAACGGGGAGAATATTCGCTTTCATTGATACATAGTAGAAAACGTGGTGCCATACCAGGAAACTATGCCGTTTTTATTTCGTGGAAAGACTCCAAAGCGGAATCCGTCAATATCGCGGAAACTACGAATATTACCAATTCATGTCCTTACAAAATTCCGACACGGGCAACAAACGGAGAAATGATATTCACTGTTCCTCCTGAAGGAACAAAAAATGCAGATTTTGAATTTCGTTCTACGGAAGAATCGTTTAAACCAAGCGGAGTATAAGAGTTTTGATTACCGAAATATTTCAGTGAAATTTTTGCAGAGAAACAAAGAATTGTCCACAGATTACGCTGATAAATCTCTTTTATCTGCGGTTATCTGCGTAATCTGCGGACGCATTTCTTTTATTAGCGGGCGAGTTTCTTTTTTTCGGCGACTTTTTTTTGGTATTCATCAAAGGAAAACATTGTGAAAGTGCGGCGAAATTCTTTTGCCTGATCAATCCGTTTTGTGTCGGTGTGATCCAAACGCAAAATAATTTTGTGAGAACTTTGTGCTTTGTCCGGTTTGGCAATCGGGACTTTGCCTTTGGGAAAAACAGAAACAGCAATCCGCGACGCAAACCGGTTTTTTTCGCGGAGAATCCGGTTAACTTCAAGACGAACCAACATTGTTGTCAATCGCGGATCAATCCGAAGATGAAGATAACACACCCAATCACAAGAATCAAAATATTGTTTTACTATTTCGGAATCCGTTAAAACATGTGTTACCAAAAGATAATCAATCCAGGGTGATTGAATAGCGAGAGTTCCCGATGCTTCTTCGTATTCCGGTTGAAAAACCGGTTTTACCGCAAAAGCGTTAAAGGTATTCGGATCGAGATCAGGACTGGTCATCACTTGTTGGCGTAACAATTCTACCCGCTTTTTGGTTTCAGCGGCGTCAAGTTGGGTTTGAATCCGCAAAACAGGGTCAAGAAGCACGAAAATCTGCCGATCAGAATCAAAAAACGTAATTTCACCGTTTTCACCGATTAAACTAATAAAATTACCATTCAATAAAAAGATGGTGCTTATAATTTTTTCCGGTGAACCTTCGACCTGTATTTCATTATCAATCCGAAATTCCGCAGCATCGGAATCACCGGCACCGGAAGAGGAAATTCCCAAAAACAGAAAAATGGAAATTACAAATAGAACGAATTGTTTTCTGAATAGTTTGCTCATTGTACTTTAAAATTCTGTTTACCCCGTCAAAATCCGTTGATCCGGTCAAAAAACAAAAACCGAATGGTCAAGTGTGATGAGTATAAACCACAGAGCGAGAGGATAAAACACGCCTAAATTTTTTACGCAACATGCACAGGGAACTGATTTTAGCCGGTTTTTTCCGAAAGGCAAGATGAGGATTTCGGTTGTTTTCGCAAGTTTTCCGAAAAAATATTATCCCCACTTGTCATTTTTGGTCGATATGTTAATATAGTGAATGCTCTCATTGTATTCGTGATTCGGATTTACAATCCGGGGGGTCGATACATAGCCCGATGGGCACCTGATTCGGTAACGAATTTGGCAACGTGTATAGTCGTACTATTTATAGCATGAATCACACAAGTCAATTTCCAGGTTCCCCCTTAAACTTCGGGCCTCCAAATGCTGTTAGCGAATACTATGGGAGTATTTTTTT
>JAISNF010000524.1 GCA_031276415.1 Planctomycetaceae bacterium | reverse complement strand
ACACCTACGGTTATGCACCTCACACCCCTTGCGGGGTTAAGATTGAGAAATAAAAATTCCCTCTGTGAACTCTGTGTCCTCTGTGGTTAATAAAAAAAACCAGTTATTAGAAGTTCCCTACTAACTACTAACTATTAACTATTATTTTATTCCAGAGTGTTGGAAGCGGGGCGATTAAGTTTACGGGATGGCGAGTTGTTGGGGCGAGAAAGACAATAGAACGGGCATGAAGCGCAATTTCACGGCAACGCTCCTCCGCAAAATGATCGCCAAACGGAATGTCCGAACCGTAAGTCGCATCGCCAAGAATCGGATGATTGTGTGTTGAACATTGCAAACGTATCTGATGCATTCGCCCCGTTTCCAGTTTAATTTCAAGATGAGTTGCGGCTCTTCCGCCCAACTCAAAATAACCGAGAACCACATAATGAAGAATCGCCTCACGCGCATCAGGCTTGATCGGCGCAACAATTTCCGCAAGCGGTTTATCAGGTACTTTTCGCATAAAATCAATCCATGTTCCGGTTTGCGGTTGAACCGTTCCCTCGACAACCGCCCAATAAGTTTTGTCAATTTGGCGTTTTTCAAATTGTTCGGAAAGATAACGGGTTGCACGGGAATATTTACCAAACAAAATCACACCGGAAACAGGACGATCCAAACGATGCGGCACACCAAGATAATTTTGTCGTTCTTTTTCTTTTTCCAAAAGATAGGCTTTAACCCGTGATTCCAGCGAATCAATTCCTTGCGGAGCCTGCGTCAACAACCCCGCCGGCTTATTAACCGCCAAATAAGCCGCTTCCTCGTACAAAATTTCAAAATCAGATCGTAACATGCTCGGTTTTTAAGAGAAAATCAATCAATTAGGAATTGTCCGCAGATTACGCAGATTTGCGCAGATAATTTGCGTTCATCTGCGGACTCAATTTAAAATAATTTGCGGACGAATTTTTTTACGAGATGCGTGGAATTTCGTAGCCTTTACGTTGTTCTCTTGCGAGAAAGGTTTGAGATTGGTCATCGCCGGTTTTTTCCGTTTTTGGATCCCATTTAATTTCTCTGCCCAACCGTGCGGCAATACCACAAAGATGGCAGGCATTCATTGTTTGCAAATGTGAAAAAACATCGGAAACCGGTAAACCGCCCTCATGAATACAACGAATAAAATTCTGCTTATGACCTTCGTATGGTTTGCCTTTGTAGAGTTTCACATAATCTTCTTCGGGCAAAACTTTTTGGAGTTCCGGCATATCCTTGTAGGCAACATAACCGCCTTTTTCGGTGAGTTTTCCGCCAATATCTTCAAACGGTTTTCCTTTAATCCGTCCGCGACTAACGTGAATTTTTCCTTTGGTTCCTTCAAAAACAATTCCGTTGCCGTCGGAATTGTTGCTCACCACATTCATCACGATTCCGTTTTCAAACTGACATTCGATATCGAATTGGTGTGCCGTGTTGTAACGGTTTGTTTCTGTCGGATAACCGTCTTTGAGCGGAACCGGATGTTCGGCGAGGAGCGGATTGAAGCGAATGGGTCCTTGACCTTCTCCGATTTGGTCAATTGCCCAAAGTGCAATATCGATATGGTGTGCGCCCCAATCGGTGAATTTACCGCCGGAATATTCGTACCACCAACGGTATTCGTAATGTGTTCGGCTGTTTTTAGACCAATTATTCCGTCCTGCCCGTTCGGTTGTGGCGATGTAATCGTACACCTGAACTTGACCCGACCACATTTCATAATCCAATTCAGGCGGAATTTCCGCTTTTGGAATTGGTTGACAAACCGGAGAAGTGCCGATATTGCAGACAATCTTTTTAATATTACCCAAAAACCCTTTTTGTACCATAAGAATTGCTGTCATGAAGCGTTCTTTTTCGCTTCGTTGTTGGGTTCCGACTTGAAATACTTTGCCGTATTTCTTGCAGGCGGCGCGAATGAGTTGATTTTCTTCAACAGTCAATGTAAGCGGTTTTTGGCAAAAAACATGTTTACCAGCCATGAGTGCTTCGATAGCGATTTTGGTGTGCCAGTGATCGACGGTAACAATAGAGACGACATCAATATCATTCCGTTCCAGAATTTTCCGATAATCTTTATAACCTTCGGGGTTAATTTTTTTACCGTTGGCGTCTTTCCTGCCGATATTCGGATGATTTTGTGCTTCTTCGAGATGTTTGGCATCGACATCGCAAACGGCAACAATATCAACAAGATTATTGAAACCGCTTGCATCGCCTTTACCTTGACTTCCGACGCCGATGCAACCCATGCGGAGCCGATCACTTTGGGCTTGTGCATTTACCGGTTGGGCGGTTGATAAAAAGTAAGGGGTAATTCCAACTCCGGCGGTTCCAAGAGCGGATTGTTTCAAAAAATCACGACGTGAAGTTGTGGACATAAATTATTTCCTTTACAAAAAACGGAGACAAAAAACAGGGACAAAAAACATAGTACAGAAACTAAGGTGTTAGTTTAACACTGTTCAATATATTCGTCAAGGATTCAAAATATTAAGGGAACTTCTAAAAACCACAGATTTATTTTTATTAACCACAGAGGACACAGAGAGCACAGAGAAGAAAAGTGTTCGCAGATTACGCAGATAATCGTAGATGTTTTTTTTGAGAATACGAAACAACATCAATCGGCGCAACCGTTCAGGCGAACGGTTGCCTAACTAACTATTCACTATTAACTATAAACTACTCACTAACACAAACCTCATTACCTCATTGTTAAAATACAACCGGTCCGGTTAATTTTGTTAATGAGGTAATGAGGTAATGAGGTTGGGTGTGTGTTGTGTCTTTGGCTACTGAGGTTGTTTTGTTAAGAAAATTAGGTAGAAATGAGGTTTTACACAGTAGAAATGAGGTTTTACACAGTAGAAATGAGGTTTTACACAGAGGTAGCCAATGTTTCGCTTTCCGCTTTTGCTTTTCAAGCGTCAAGAAATTAAAAGAAGATCGGCTTGAAACGAAGTAATGCATAAAACCCCGCTAAAAGGCTTATAAATAATACGAAAATCCAGAAATAGGACAAAAATCGGATTCGATGTTCTTTTCTAATTTTTGCTGCGATTTTTTCTGCGTTTGCGGATTGAGACGCCGCTGCAATTTTCTTAAACGAAACAAGTCTTTCCGAAATCATCTCCCAAACAGATATTCGATTTTCCAATACGGAATTTGTTGACAAAACAGTTGAAGAGGAAGTCGATGATCTTATTGTTGATCCGGTCGGTGATCCTGTCGATGATGCAGTTAATAATCCTGTTGATGATGCGGTTGACGAATTTTTTGTTAATGAATTTGCCGTTTGAGAAACCGACAAAGTGTAAATCGAATCAAGCAATTCCAACTGAACCACCGATGATTGAACTCCCTGAACCGGAACCGCATAAGACGGCGGAAAATCAACAACCATCGAACCCGATAATCCGTCCAGAAAATGAATACACGACGGAAAACGAACCGAAGGATCACGATGAAGCGCACGTTGCAACGACGCATTCACACTCTCACAATAATTCTGTAACAACGGCGGCTGCGTTGTCAGAATTTTCGTGCGTAATTCTTCAATATTGTCCGCCGTAAACAATACCTTGTTGGCAAGTAATTCCGCTACAATCATTGCCAATGCGTATTGATCCGATAACACTCCGGCTTTTCGGTTGAGAATCTGTTCAGGAGCAAGATAACGAATTGTTTCAAAATCGTCAGGAATATTCAAACCTTCACGAATTATTCCCGGTAAATCAAAACCCTGAATCTGAATTCCCTCCGTCGGACTAACAACAATCATTCGATGCGAAAGACTACGATGCGCCAGATTTTGTGTTCCGGCTTCGTCCAACGCCACTGCAACCGGTCGCAAAATATCAAAAATCAAATGAAACGGAAATCGCCCCTCCGCCTGAATCCATTGAGCCGCATATTCATTGAGCAAAGGTCCCTCAACAAAACGTGAAACAAAAAACGCTCCGCATTCGGATTGTTCCACCAAACGATCAACCAAAACAATATGCGGATGCCGCCATTGCCGTAACGCAATAAAATGACGCCGCAAACGTTGCATCGCCGCACCGTTTGCCCTAAACGGCTCAGGAATAAAATGAAGCAAAACAAGACGCCCAACTCTTACCTCCAACGCACGCCATACCTCGCCCGTCTGATAATTCGACACAAGACGTTGTAATAAAAATTCGCCCAAAATAAGTTGTCCCGGCTGCATAACTTAACCAAATTTCAAAATCAAAAATTTATTCATTAAATAAAAGGAACTTCTAAAAACCTCAAATATATTTTTATTAACCACAGAGAAAAAGAAAATTTGTCCGCAGATTGTTTTTAAAATAGTCCGCAGATTACGCAGATTATCGCAGATTGTTTTTTGATAATACGAAACAACAAAATATTACGAAAATTTTTAACTTTATTTTATATTTTATATTTTATATTTTATTATATTTTAAAATTCATCTGCGATAATCAGCGTAATCTGTGGACGCTTTTTTTCTCTGTGAACTCTGTGTTTTCGGTGGTTAAATAATCGGTGGCTAAATAAAAGAGCGGTTATTAGAAGTTACCTAAACTCAATATCAAAATGTCCAACAGAACAAAGAATACCAAATCATCCCAAATTTTCAACAACAGCAATATAGGAAAAACAATCGAAATTAACCGAAAATTAACCAAAAAACCAATTCCCAAACTGCTCTTGCCAATTCTTCGGTAATCTGCTATACTTTTTAATAACTTTTGGTTTTATTTCAATTTGAACTTAATGAATCGGAAAATCATTCCGAAATTTCGCAAAATGTGGAATATTTACTGAATTTACTGAAATTTTGACAAAATTTTTGTTCCTTATTGTTCCGTATTTTTATTCTTTTATAATGTCGGTTTATTCCTTCAACGGCTCTTAAAAATTAAAATAAAAATAAAAAAAGATTAAAAACTTCGGCACTAACGATCAATCGTAACTATATCAACATCAAATCAATATCAATTGTAACTACCGGCAATCAATATTGAACATTTATTGACTATTTCAACCGGTAATTAAAATAACTAATTAAAATAACATTTATTTTCCCACACTAATTATGAAAAACACAATATTTTCTTTATTTTCCTTTTTCGGTTTAATTTCATTGTTGTTGATTCTTTCGTTTGGCGTTGTTCTGTCGCAGGAACAAGAAAACGAACCGGAATTGCCCAAACCTGAAATTAATTCCGCCGATGCCGACAACCCCGGAATGCCCTGGCTCGATCAAGCAACCGACGAAAAACTCCGCGCCCGGAATCCTGCTGATTTCGCCAAAGTTATTGCTCTTTGCCGGCGAGCCAGAAAAGAAGGACTTTCCGGTGATAATCTGGTGTACTGCGATCAACTTCGCGCCGCCGCACAACTCCAACGCGGTTTGATTCTGTCACAAGAATTACTCTCAAAACCCGCAAACGCCCTGCCGGAAAATTGGAGCGAACTTCGTACCAAAATTTTAGCCGATTTGGAAGAATCTATTACCGTTATCAAAAATCAGGTCTTGCCGTATATTCGTATTGCACAATTAAATACGGTGTTGCCGGACGGTAATCCTCAACGTGCTTTCGAAATTCTTGATCTTGCGTTGGAAAATGTGAAAGGCGATCCCAACGCTTATCTTCAAGCCGTTTTGCTCAAAATATCAATCGAAAAAGATTCCGCCAAACGTGAAAAATTGATCGCCGAACAAACCCAAAATGACCCTTCCAATACGCAATTTCTGTTACTTCACGTTTTGAGTCTGATCGAACTGAAACGAAATGACGAGGCTCTCGCCCAACTTCAAAAAATTCTTGAACTCGAACCGGAAAATATTCAGGCATTGGATGCGGCGTTTCAATTATTTCTTAGCCGGAAAGAATACGAAGAGGCGTTGAAAATTCTTGATACAAAAGAGAAAAAAGGAAGGAACGACGAAGTTACACTAAAACAACGAATTCCGCTCCTTGTCGAAATGGGAAAACTGCCCGATGCGATTGATTTGTTGGACGAACTGCGGAAAAAACATCCCGAAGAACCGCGAATCCTTCTTCTTCGTGCGGAATTTTACGGGCAAACGAAAGATTACGATAAAGCCCTCAAAGATATTGATGCGGGAATTCGCCTCTTTCCCAATCATCCTTTGTTTCTGCTTCAAAAAATCAAAATACTCGTTGCCAAAGAACAATATGACGACGCATTGAAAATTGTTGACGATTGTATTAAAGAAAATCCTGACGATATTGATTTTCAACTCACAAAATTGCAGATTTACGTTACCCAAAAAAAATTCGATGACGCAATAACTATTGTTGATGAACTTCGTACCAAATATCCTGATGATGAAAAATGGACATTTCTCAAAGTTCAGGTTCTCAGCGATGCCCAAAAATATGATGAAGCCCTTGCGATTCTTGAAGAAATTCGCAAAAAAGAACCCGATAAAGATAGTATTACGTTATTGATGATCAGTATTTTCTCTTCTCAAAAAAAGAATCGTAAGGCGTTGGAAATTTTAACGCCGTTGCTCGAAAAAGAGCCGGAAAATATTATATTGTTACGGATTAAATCGCAAATCCTGATTGCTCTCAACCGGCATTATGAAGCGGTTAAAATTCTCGAAACAGTAATAACGGCGGATCCTAATGACGAAGTTTCCATCAATAATCTTTCCTGGATTCTTTCAACTTCACCGGTTGAATCTGTTCGTAACGGTAAACGCGCTTTGGAATTAGCGGAAAAAGCGGGACAATTAACGAATTACAAAAAAGCGTACATTCTCAGCACTTTGGCAGCCGCTTATGCGGAAATCGGTAACTTTGACAAAGCGGTCGAATGGTCGCAAAAAAGTATTGAACACGCCAAAGATGATGAAAATGTCAGTGATCGTATTGACGATCTCCAAAAAGAACTCGATTCCTACAAACAAAAAAAACCGTTCCGCGAAATTTTACCGGAAGAAAAAGAATAATCCGGTAATTGTCTGTTTTATTTTTACTGCAAAGGACACAGAAAGTAAGAAACCAGTCCGCAGATGACGCAAGATAAACGCCTGATAATTTTTAAAAATAATCTGTGTTAATCTGCGTCATCTGCGGACTAAAATTTATTGTTGGCGATTTATTATTGTTTTAGATTTTGAATTAGAAACGTTTATTGAAGCGTGTTTATTGACGAAGTAGAAATTGAAGTTGAAGCGGGCAAGGGAGGTGACGGTTGTGTCAGTTTCCGTCGTGAAAAATATGTTCCGCGTGGTGGTCCGGACGGTGGTGACGGGGGACATGGCGGTAATGTCATTTTTCGTGCGACCAATATTGACAGTCTGATTCATTTGACGCAATACCGGATTTGGAAAGCCGAAAATGGTCGTCCTGGTGCCGGTTCGCAACGTCATGGAGCAGGGGCGGATGATTTGATTATTGAGGTTCCGGTTGGCACGATGATTTTTGACAAAAAATATAATTTTTTGCTCAAAGACCTTGCCAATTTGGGCAATGAGGTCGTTGTTTGTCGTGGCGGGCAGGGTGGCAAAGGAAACACGCGTTTCAAAACGGCAACCAATCGTGCTCCGCGTCAGGCGGAATCCGGTGAACCCGGAGAAATCCGAAGTCTTCGTTTGGAACTTAAAATGATTGCCGATGTCGGACTTGTTGGCAAACCCAATGCCGGCAAGAGTACACTTTTAAGTCGTCTTTCCGAAGCAAAACCTAAAATTGCGGCGTATCCATTTACAACAAAACAGCCGCATCTTGGAATTGTCCGACTTGATCTTGACCGTTCATTTATTATGGCGGACATTCCTGGTCTTATTGAGGGGGCGAGTCGTGGAACGGGGTTGGGGCATGATTTTTTGCGTCATATTCAGCGTGCCGGAATTTTGATTCATTTGATTGAGCCGACTCCAGAGGACGAAACCACGCCTTGGGAAAATTACCAAACGATACGAAAAGAGTTAACCGAATTTGATCCGATACTTGGGGAGCGGTTTGAGATTGTTGTTATTACAAAATCGGACATTCCTGAAGCGGAAAATGTTCAAAAGGATTTTATTCAAAAGTTGAATCGTAATGTTTTTCTTATTTCTTCTGTAACCGGTTCCGGTCTCAAACCATTAACCGAAACAATTTACGACACACTAAATAAAACCGAACACGTTTGGTAAAAAAAAACGTAACTTCGATATGACGTTTCCAGCAAAACGTTGCCTACCTGATGATTACAAATTCAAAAGGTAGCTAATGTTTCGCCCAAAAATGAAGTCCGCAGAATAATCGCAGATAAAAATTTGTCCGCAGATTACGCAGATAATCGCAGATGAGTGGATAGTGTTGCAATGCGGATTAAAAACATTTTGCCAATAATTTTCGCTTGCAAACTATTCACTATTCACTATTCACTAACAACAACCTCATTTCCACCTAATTTTTCCTAACAAAACAACCTCAGTACCTCATTGTGTATTGTTATTTTTTAATGAGATAATGAGGTTAATTTTGTGTTGTATCTTTTGCTACTGAGGTTGTTTTGTTTAGGAAATTAGGTAGAAATGAGGTTGTGGAGAGTTTCACAAGCGAAATTATTGCCAAAAAGTGATTACCGATTGGCGAAAAGTAAGTACCTTTTGACCGGAAGTAAGTACTAAAAAGCCGGAAATTTGTATCTGTCTATTTTGTAATTGTTCAAGTAACGTAAAATGATGTGTTTTCTACGCCCTGAAAGGGCAACACAAGCCAGCCCGCCGCAACGCGGCGGGTAACGTCCCAACCCATCTACGCCCTGAAAGGGCAGGATAAAGTGAATAGTGAATAGTTGCGCAAGTGGAATTATTTACCAAAACATTTTTAATCCACAACTATTCACTACTAACTATTAACTATTAACTATTCGTATGTTGCCCTTTCAGGGCGTTTTGGTATTTGGTACACAAACCCTACCCGTTGGGTAGGGCTGGCTTGTGTTGCCCCTTCGGGGCGTAGGAAAATATCAATCTTCTGGAATAGATTATGAAAATAGACTGTCACGGAATTTATTGTTTTTGCCCCAAAAACACGGAAAAAAGAGCCAAAACTGTCTGTAGGTTGGTTTTGTAAGACAGTTTTTTTATCCGTAGATTACATAGATAGCCGCAGATTATTTTTTGTTTTATATTTTAAAATAATCTGCGGTTATCAGCGTAATCTGCGGACAATTGAATTGAATTAAATTATTTTTGTTTTTTCTTTTCGTAATTCTTCTTCGACAATATCGGCAGCATACGGTAAGGCTTCAACTATTGTGTGATGAATGTGTTCCGGCGGGATTCGTTCCAGAAGTCCGTATTTACGCATAACATTCAACGGCTGCGGTCGAACCCCAGTAAATAATACCGTCGTTTTGTCTTTTTCAGCACGCCGAAGTAACTCCTCCAACGCATTAATACCCGTTGCATCCATCATCGGAACATTCCGCATCCGAAGAATAATCACCCGACATGCCTCCCCAGCAGTCGCCGATTGGAACTTGCCCGCAGCACCAAAAAAGAACGGACCGTTAATCTCGTACACATGAACCCCGTCCGGTACGTCAAATAAACGAAGCGCCATCGGATCCTCATGAGGATCATCGTCACTAAGCGTGTAAAGATGTTGATCAATCAATCCGGTTCCAGAATGATGCTCCATTCGCCGCATAAATAAAAAGGACGCCAAAATCAAACCAACCGGAATCGCTATCGTTAAATCAAGAAACACCGTCAGAAAAAATGTAATCAGCATAACCGCCGTGTCACTCTTCGGAGCACGCAAAATCATTTTAGAAAAAAGACGATATTCACTCATGTTCAACGAAACCGTGATCAAAATCCCGCCCAACGCCGCCAACGGAATCATCGCCGCATATTTGCCAAAACAAAGCACTATCGTAAGAAGTGTTACCGCATGAATCACCCCCGCAACCGGAGTTCTGCCGCCATTGCGAATGTTTGTTGCCGTTCTCGCAATTGCTCCGGTTGCCGGAATACCGCCGTAAAAAGGCGTAACAACATTGGCAATCCCCTGAGCCACCAGTTCCGTGTTGGAGCGATGTTTCCAACCAGTCATCCCGTCCGCAACCACCGCCGAAAGAAGCGATTCAACCGCCCCAAGCATCGCAATCGTAACCGCCGCACTGAAAATGTTCGAAATATTCGGCATGATAGATCGCCAATCCGTTACCGGAACAGCAAACACCGGTAAACCAAGTTCCAACGGCGTTGGCGGTTTTCCAAGAGTTTGACCAATCGTGTCCACTGGAAGTTGAAAACAATAAACCACCAATGTACACAATATTACCGCAATCAACGAACCCGGAACCCGATTGGTAAAACGCGGCGTCAACAGAATCACCACAACCGAAAATAACGATAAACCACACGCCCAATAATTGGTCGTGTGATAATGTTTGCAGAAAAAAATTATTTTTTCAATAAATTCCGCCGGAACTTTGTCGTCGCCCAGCGAAAATCCGAGAAGTTGCGGAATTTGCGAAGCGGCAATAATGACGGCAATTCCCGACGTAAAACCAAGTGTAACAGGATACGGAATGTATTTGATGAGAGTTCCAAGTCCGCAAAGTCCCATTACAATCAGAATCACTCCGGCAAGAATTGTTGCCAGCATCAACCCCTGAATTCCCTGCGATTGCACAACTCCATAAACAATCACAATAAACGCACCGGTAGGTCCGCCAATTTGAACCCGTGAACCGCTGAAAACAGAAACAATAAAACCGGCAATAATCGCCGTGTAAAGTCCTTGCTCCGCTGTTACCCCCGAAGCCATCCCAAACGCAATCGCCAACGGCAATGCAACAATCCCGACAATAATTCCGGCAATCAAATCGCCTAAAAATAATCGCGGCGTGTAACCTTCTCGGAAAACAGAAAAGAATTGCGGCTGAAAATTCTGAAAAAGTGAACGGAACAACATTAGCGGTAAAAATATAAGTATTGCCGTTGACAACGGCTAAATTGGTCGGAAACCGAAACTATCGAATACAATAAAACAACTTTCAAATATCTTTTTCTATAATCGAAATCAAATTTTTTGACTTTATTTATTTCATTTCTTTCGCCGGAACTGAAAAAGATGATTGAGTTTACGTCTCGTGTAAAATCTGCGTTATTCTAATTTGTTTTATTAAAACACCAAGGGGAGCCTTTTTTTTTTATTTTCCCCCCTCGACAAACCGAAAAAACAAGATAGAATTTTCAACTAATGATTTGAAAGAATAAGATTTTTTGAGAATTTTGCTTTTTAGTCATTATTTTATCGCGGGGTAGAGCAGCCCGGTAGCTCGTGAGGCTCATAACCTCAAGGTCGCAGGTTCGAATCCTGTCCCCGCAAATTTGAATTTTCGGCGGATTAAAATCCCCGCCTTTGCAAAAAAAAACTCTAAACCTTGAACTTTTGCCCTGAGTTCAAGGTTCTTTTTTTGTAACTGTTCACTGAAATTTAGCGGATTTTTTTAATGTATAGTTCAATCTTCGCCCTGATAAGGGCGTTACTTTCATAACCGCAGGTCAAAGACCTGCGGTTATGAAAATACCGTCCCTATCGGGACGAAGAAAAATCAACAAAATCATTAAATAATAAAAAAATACCGTGAACGCTTACATGTTTTTTATTTAACTTTTAATATTATTCCAATTAGAAATAAAATTAAAAACTTCCTTCTCTGTGTTCTCTGTGTCCTCTGTGGTTTTAAAAAATAAAGTTGAGTTTTTAGAAGTACCTCACAGAGTTCGCAGGAAATTGGGGGAATTTCAAATCGGTAGGAATTATTGAAAAAAACGACTTAATTGTCATAATATGTATTGAGAATGAATGTTTACCCTATTATATTTCACGGGAATTTTGTATGACCTGTTTTCTTTTTCAAATCAAGACGATATGATTTACGGTTGGAAATTTGATATTTTAGATTTGCCAATCCGTTTTCAACGTATTGTTCTCCATATTAGTGTTAATTATGCTATTTCATTTTGGCAATGCTGTGATGCCGCCATATAACGAGTTTTTCGGTTTGTCGTTTGTCACTTAAACATTGCGAGACTTTTCGGGGGAGGAAAATACTCCAGTGCCTATTCAATTGAAATGCCCCAACGGACATCATTTGACCGCCAAAGAATCCAACGCCGGTAAAACAGGAAAATGTCCTGTTTGTAAAGCAATAGTGCATATTCCGGTTTTACAACAGAAGGTTATTACTGATAGTGCCATCGTCAATATTTTGGGCGATCCGAGCAATGTTAAAAAAGATAAAGTAGGAACAACAGTTTCACCGGTCAAGAAAAAAAATGTTGTTTCGTCAACTTCTTCGGCGTCTTCTATTTCACCACATGTCCGGCTTTGCCCCAATTGTGAACGGGAAATCGATATGGGTTATCATATCTGTCCCCATTGTCATACCTATATCACCGGTCTCAATGATTTTTAACCTCCCAAATTGTCAAGCAATTTTTCAAGCGATTGTCAAACGATTGTCAAGTAATTTTCAAAACCCCAACTTTCAACCTAACTTTCACGCTCACTTTAACTCACACTTTAACTCACACACTCAAACGCGCCGTTTTTTATTCAAACCATGACGATTCGCTTTGGAACTCGCGGAAGTATTTTGGCGCGTTGGCAAACAAATTGGTGTGTCAACCTGCTCAAAGAAAAAAATATTGATTCCGAAATTGTTGTAATTGAAACGTCTGGTGATCGTGTTTCGGATAAATCTATTGCAAACATTGGTGCTCAAGGCGTTTTTACCAAAGAAATTCAATTGGCATTGCTTCGCCGTGAAATTGATGTTGCGGTACACAGTCTCAAGGATTTACCAACGGAGCCTGTGGACGGTCTTGTGTTGGCGTCGGTTCCGAAACGCACTTCGTATCGTGATGCTTTTCTTTCTCACAAAGCAACCGCTATTGAAAAACTGCCCCAAGGTTCGCGAATCGGAACAGGAAGTCTTCGGCGAAAAACACAAATTATTTATCGTTTTGGAGATTTATTTCAGATTGACGAAATTCGCGGCAACATTGAAACGCGGCTTCGTAAATTGGATCAGGGCGAATATGACGCCTTGATTTTAGCGGAAGCGGGGCTTGTTCGGTTGGGATTTTCTGAACGAATTGGTTCTTTTTTGGAGCCGCCGTTCTTTTTACCGGCAGTGGGGCAAGGTGCAATCGGTTTGGAAATCCGGCTCAACGATTCTCATACCGCCGAACAAATCGCATCTCTTTGCGATACGAAAACATTTGCCGTTGTGTTGGCAGAGCGGGCGATGCTTCAAAAACTTCAGGGCGGTTGTATTGCTCCGATTGCTGCATTGGGGAGTGTTGAGGGCGAAAGGTTAATATTACAAGGACGTATTTTATCGCCGGACGGCAAAACTATGTTTGAAACAACACTCTCAACCCCGATAAACAATGATCCAAACTCATTAGGAATCGCTGTTGCCGACGAATTAATCAAAATGGGAGCCGACACAATCCTTGACGAAATCCGGCAACAAAGAATCAATTTTTTAGTTGATAGTTGAGAGTGGAAAGTGGAGAGTTTCGCAATGCGGAATTACAAACATTTTGGTAATAATTCCGCTTGTGAAACTATCCACTCTATAATCCACCTACGGTTATGCACCTCACACACCTGGCGGGGTTAAGATTGTAAAAATAAAAATTCCTGATTGATTGCATTTTGTATTAAATCAATTAGGAATTTTTAGAGATGTGCAATTGATATTGTGAGACGAAAGCAAAATTTTAAAGTCTAAAGTCTAAATGAATATATTAGCACAATCTTGTAAATCTGCTTCAAGTCGCTGGATCGTTAGAACCGATATATTCGATATATTTTGCCTCTGCGGAATCATTTGCTCAAAATTAAAAGGAGTCTAAATTCATGCGGCTCAAATATTGTTTTTTGTGGAAAATCAGTTTAGTTTTGGTCATTGCGGGGATTTTTTGCCTAAATGGTTTCTATTGTTTCGCAACCCACGAAGAGGAGTTAAACCGGAAAGTTAATGAACTTTTTGCGTCAGGAATCCTGATGGAACGTCAGGAAAAAAACACTGACGCAGAAAAAATTTACGAACAATGTCTCCAATTGGCAAAAGAAAATAACCTCGCACATTTGACACCGCCAACACTACACCGCTTGGCAATTATCAAAGCAAAAGAACAAAAAATACCCGAAAGTGAACAGTATTTTCGGGAAGCCCTCAAACTAGATAAAGAAAATACGGCATTGCTCTGCGATTTCGCAAAACTTTACTCCGACAAAAAAAATTATGCCGACGCCGAAACAATCTTGAAAAACGCCTTGCTGATTACTCCCGATCATCGCCGTACTTTATTCAATCTCGGTCTTACTATCGCATTGCAAAAAGATCGGCAAACCGAAGGATTACGATACCTCAAATTAGCCATTGGCGAAGCAGCCGCTTATCGGGAACTTGCTAAAATTTACCGGCAACAAGGTAATGACGCTAAAGCGGAATTTGCCGAACAACGAGCAATTCTCTCCGAAAAAAATCAAACAACACCGGAAAATAATACAATAACATCGCCCACTGTTTCAATGGATGAGCAAACGAAAAAAGAACTCGTTCAACATGTTAAAGAGGAATTATTGCGTTTGGAAACTTCTGAAGTTGCGGCAATTTTACAACAAGCCACTCCAATAAAAACGGTTACTCCGCAACCCCAATCATCAACACCAGAACCTTTACCGGCAGAACCATCAACAACAACAGAAACGCCTGAAACAAAACCGTTGGCAACAACTTTCGTATCCGCAGAACCGGTATTAACAAAACTGTCGGCAACAACTTCCGCATCCGCAGAACCGGTATTGACAAAACCGTTACCGTCTGAAACGGCGTTGGAAAAACCGAAACATGATCCGTTTCCGGTTGTTGAACAACAAAAGATTGAAGATTTGAAAAAAGATCAACCGTTGACAGATAATGTTGCAACATCTCATGATCCTTTTTTAACCTCTATTGTTGACCAAACGGAATCTCAACAGACGGAATACAACATCAATAGCAGCAAGGAATTACATGAAACGATTAAGGAAGCGAAGGAAACGATTAAACCGTTTCAAACCCTTCGCGAAACGCCCAAACAACACGCTATCAAAATTCTTAAACAGGAACCGTTGAGCAATGAACCTGTTAAAACATTTTCACACGATGTTCAGAGCAACCGGAAAACGAATGATATTCGCACACTTCCCGTAACAGATTTTCAGATTTCAAATTCAACGGAAGACGAGGTGAATATTCCTCCGCAACTCAAAGTTCATACGTTGACGGTTGTCCCATTAGAAGATGAGGCAACCAATAAAAATATTCCAGAATAT
>JAISNF010000518.1 GCA_031276415.1 Planctomycetaceae bacterium | reverse complement strand
TCGCTCCATGTTCCGTCTGCTCCGGTTTCGCTGGTTTGAATATAATAAGATGTTCCGCTTTGCGCACCGAATGTCCACGACACCTCAATCGAATTTTCCGTTACATTAGACAGTTTAATGCTCGTCGGCGATGAATAACTCAATATATCGGTGTACTTTGTAACAATTTCTTTGTTTTCAGTAACAAGATAACGGACACGAAAATAATAGGACGCATTTTTTTTCAAACCGGTAACTTTATATTTATTCGTATCGACATTTTCTGTAGCGGCTTTTGTCCATGTCGCTGTTGCTGTTGGTTTGGAGGTTCCGGTGTAAATCTGAACTTCGTGCGATGTTCCGCCCATTGCGGCATCCCAAGAAAGATTGACGGAATTAAGTGTACTGTCGGATGTTGTCAATACGTACAATGTCGAACATTTCGTAACCTGACTTGATCGGAAAATATTATTTGTATCGTAATAGGAAACCTGAAATTCATATTCTTTAGCCGGTTCCAAATTATCAACGGTACAGGTTTTAGTTGTTGTTACGGAACCGTCCGCTCTAACGGTAATTTCCGTATCTTCCCAATTTGTTGTTCCGGCAAGACATTTTTTAACAGTAAACGAGGTTCCTGTTTTTCCGGCAATATTCCATGTCAGTTTAATGGAAGTGGACGAAACGGCTTCGGCTTTGATTTCACTGTCGAGAGTTGAAACGGTAACCGCCTCCGTGTAACCTTGCCCCAACACCGTAGAACTAAACGAAATACGCAATTTGTATTCGGTTGATGAGGTCAAACCTTTGAGTTCACAGGAATATTCTCCCTTTCCAATTGTGTAACTATAAGGAATGTCCGAACCGATTTGAGTCCATTTTTCGTTTCCGGAAACAAACGTAGAACGTTCAATTTTGAATGGTTCTTCCGGTCGAAGTCCGGTCAATGTTGCGGCGTTCCACGTCAGTTTGATACTGGTTGCGGTTAGATCGGAAGTAGTCGGAGCCGCAATCGCTTCCGCTTCCGTGTTAAAATTTGCGGAATATTGCGATTGTTCGCTGTAAATAGAATAGAGAAGCGGCGCAACAGTTAGCATCTCCCGTTGCTCCAACGATTCAATTTGAAGTGACCGTTTGGTCGTCTGATTTTTATTTTTCGTAAAAAATTTCATAATTTTACTTTCCTTAAAACATACTTTAATACTTTTTTTAATAGATTACGGTTTATACAATTACTGTGTAGATTAGGGCGAAAATCAATTTGTCATAATAGCGTAAATCCAACGCTATCAAGTATTTACAAAAAAAATATCAATCGCCATATTTTATCGGTAACCGTTCATGTGCAAGCGATTATTCCAGAAATACAGACAATGTTTGCGATTATTTTAAACACAGTCTCTTCAATTTATCGTTTTATTCGCTGAAGGAACTTGAAAGGATTTGATTAAGAATTATTAGCAACCATTTGCGCAAAATAATTGCAATATTTCAAATTTAAGAGAAAGACAATATTTCACCCGAAATATCACAACGGTTGATGTTATTTCAATCATCCCGACATTTCAAGTTCTATCCAAAAACAGATTCAAGTCAATGATTCAAATGATTCAAATCTAATTATGTACATTTAATAAGGTACAACGGAATGGTCAACATCTTGCGCCCAAGCGTTGGTTCCGTCTTTGAGGTTGGCAAGACGCCCCGAAAAACCAGACTCTTTGAGCGCACGAATCGCCATCGCACTACGAACTCCAATCTTGCAAATAAAAACGTTCAGTAATTGCGGATCCAATTCATTTTTGCGCCGAATCACCTGACCAAATGGAATCGCTCGTGATCGCGGTAACATTCCCATCGCAATTTCATGCGGTTCACGAATATCAATAATCTGAACCGTGTCCGGTTCATGATCAAGAATCGCCTTCAAATCAATAGCAGAAATCGACTCAATCGGCTCTTCATGTTCCTGTTTTTTAAGACCACAAAATTCCTCATAATCAATCAATTCCGTAATCGACGGTTTTTCACCGCAAATAGGACAATGCGGATCTTTTCGTAATTTTAATTCACGGAATTTCATTTTCCATGCGTCAAATAAAAGTAGCCGCCCAGATAATGTTTCACCGTCACCGAGCAAAAGTTTAATTGTTTCGTTGGCTTGAATACACCCGATAATGCCCGGCAAAACGCCAAGTACACCCCCCTCCGCACACGACGGCACTAATCCGGGCGGTGGCGGCGCAGGATATAAGCAACGATAACACGGTCCTCCATTAGAATGAAAAACACTCGCCTGACCCTCGAAACGAAAAATCGAACCATACACATTCGGCTTATTCAACAAAACACAAGCATCATTGACCAAATAACGTGTTGCGTAATTGTCCGTGCCGTCAATCACCACATCAAAATCTTTAAATATATTCAACGCATTCCCCGAATCAAGACGAGTTTCAAAAGCAACAACATTGACATAAGGATTGATTTCTTGAATCCGATCCCGCGCCGATGCAATTTTCGGACGTAATAAATCGCGTGTTCCATGAATAATTTGTCGTTGCAAATTTGTTTCATCGACTACATCGAAATCCACAATTCCAAGCGTTCCGATTCCAGCAGCGGCAAGATACAACGCCACCGGTGAACCAAGACCACCGGTTCCGATCAACAAAACACGCCCTTTTTTGAGACGTAATTGCCCTTCAAGCCCCACTTCCGGCAATATCAAATGCCGACTATAACGTGTTAATTCTTCTAAACTAAGCCCTTGCATAACTTCTCTCTTAAAAATTGTAATAATTTGTAAATTTGTAATAAATTTATATTGATACCAATATTATTTAACAATGAAAATAATATCCGTAAGAGCCGTGAAGAAATGTGGTTTACCTCTAAACTCAAACGAGATACTCATATCCTTTATATTTTTGTTCTTAAAATTATCGAGATAAGAAACAATAATTGGTTTTAACAGATCGATATTTCGTTTCAATTTCCATGAATTGCTGAAATCATTGGAATCAACGAGCACAAGAAACAAACGATTTTCCGAACCAAATCGCATTTCACCTTGATTTTCGTAAAGCCATCTGGCTAAAATCAAGGGATGTTTCTGAGTTTCTTTGAGTATTTCCAAATTTTCCCTTCTCAGGATTTTCAATACCTGACGGCAAGAAGTATCATTTCTATCTTTCATTTTTTCAGTTATCTCATGGTAAATCTCGCTGTTATTAGCTTTTTTATCATACATTATTTTAATTTCAGTCGCCTTCTGTTTTAGAAAAGTTAGTTCGACCGGTAATCCTTTTTCTTTTCGTTTTTGTTTGATATATTCTGCGGGTAAATAAGTAACTTTCAGATCGAAAGGAATATCGTTAATAAAAAAATCAACACTTTTTATTTGTCCGATTGCCGGTAAAACTGTAGGATGTGATTTGAATATATGTTCAATCAAAACACTACTCCAATAATTGTACCAACTGTTCAAAACATAACTCTGAACAACAGGATTTATTTCTGCTTCAAATTTTGACATAAGATTATTATAGGATGGATTCGAGACTTTTACATACCGGCTTATCAAATACCTATCGAGTGAATTTCGATAATCTCCACCCCAATCAAAATTTTTGAGTTTGTATAATTCCGAAATCAATTGCGTAACATTAAAATTCTTAATTTGTGCATCATTTATTTTACGAATATATTTATCCAAAAGTTTATGAGAATTATCAATATCAGTCGTTAATAACTCAAACAATTTTCTAAAATGATCTCTTTGTGTTTTTGTTGTCAATTTGTAACCTGAAAAATCCAGAAATCCCTTTACTAATTCGACACGGATTATCGACCGAAGTTTAAGCCACAGAAGCCCAACTCTATCGTAACTAAATTTTTCCAGCATTTCATTTTTGTAAAGGTTGTCCCAATAATTGAAGTTTTTCATTGTTAGCATGTGGTTGATTATTTTTTGAAATAAAAAATTTCTTTTTTGGTGAACAAATAAACAAAATTTCTTTACTACCAGCAACACTTCCTTTTCCGCCGCGTCCGTTTCGGTATGTTTTCATTTCGATTTTTACATTACGATATTTTGTGATAATTTGTTCAAACTCTTCAATACAGGGATAACTTCGATTATTGTAACTAATTAGCCAGTAAGGTATGTTTTCGGACATTTCAAAAAGTTTTTTTAACGAAGCAATTGCGTCACGTTTTTTATCGAAGCCGCTGTACCGTAAAGGAAAATAACGTTTCGTTCCATTGATGAATTTCTTGTTTCGCCAATATTCCGTGTATGTTTCAAGTAAGTGATAAAAACTTTGATAATCCGCATGACTATCACAATAAGGCGGATCAAAATAAACCAAATCAATGGACGATAATAACGGTAAAATGTCTAAAATATTGTGATTAAAACTAATATTTTCCCGTTTATTGTCAAAAACCGCATTGTTATATTTCGGTAACAAATCTTCAAAAATATCTTTTATCGGACGAATTAAACTTCTGTTACGTTTTATTCTTTCGGGATTACCGGCATATGTTAGTGCTTGTCTATGAGCAAAATGTCCCATCGTTATCTTCCTCGTGATACTGCGGTTTATAACGGTGAAAGCCAATGCCTGTTTGTATTTATTTTGTAATAACGGTATATTTGCGCGAAAATTATCCAAAAAAATCGATTCCTCTCTTTCAAAAAAGATATTTGTAAAAATATCTTCCATTAACGTAAAATCATTCTTATTAGTTGCTGATTGAAAAAGTAGGTACAAATCATTGTTATCCAATTTGTACGTTTTATTTTCAATCAATGCTTCACCTATTTTACCATTGAAACAGAGAAAATCGTTCGTTATTGTTTGAAAACCAAGTTGCTTAAAAAGGAAACTGACTGATTGTGAGCCGGCAAACGCATCAAGTACCACTGAAATATTTTGCGGAATAAATTTACCTATCCACGACAAAATAGTGTGCTTTGCTCCCAAATATTGTGGTTCGGGAAATTGGTAACTGAAATAATCAAATTCTTCAAAAAGCATTCTGAAACTTATCAATCAGGAATAAATGGAATTATCTAAATTTTATAACGATTAAATCATTTTGTATAATTTTGTTTTATTAGTTTTTGTATTTTCTGAAATTGTTTTTCAATTATTGTCGATCATTTTAATTTCATCGTGAGTTAATCCGTACAATTTGTACACCAACCGATCAATTTCTTGATCCGTTTCAGTAATTTTTCGTGTTAGATTGCGGCATTGAGTCTGATATTTGCGGAAAAAAGTTTCCCATTCAACCAGAGATTCAAGAATAAGAGATATTTTTTGCTTTGTTAATTCTCCTAAAAATTCTTTGAATGTCAAGCGGTCAAAATGTTCTAATAATTCGGTAATTTTAATGTTATCAAAATTATCTGTTAATCGTCGCAAAAATTCATGACGCCGTGTGTGGATATTAGTATTGAGCAAAATCATTTTGTCGGCAAGTGTTGACAAACCGGCGGGAAGTTTCGGCGGAATCGGTATTCGTCCGAAATAATTCCAGATTAATTGATACATTCCTTCTAAATTGGAACAGTATAAAGTAATAAGCCACCAGGCAAGTTTTGAATTAAGAACAGCAAGCAACGCTTTATTTCCAGTCGGAATAATCCACATCGAATTATTACAAAATAATCCGGTTTCGTCATAAATGAAACAAGACTTTCGCTGAAAACTTTGATACATAATTTTTGGTTCAGAAAACTGTACGTAATAATCACAAGCCCGCAACTCCCACCAAAAATCTCCGTAATCTGTTCGTGTTTTACATTTTTCGGCGTAAGGTTCAAGCCATTTCGCAATGGAAGGATAAGATTTCGACAACCATTTCCAACCGTTAATTTCGTTGCAATTTTTGTTATTTTGTAATGTTATTCCTTTTTCAAAAAAGATCAGATAATGACATACTGTTTTATTCGTGTAACGTTTTATATCTCTGCCGCGTAAAAATAATTTGATTCGTTTTTCCGCATTCGGATCATCGTGAACGATTTTATTTTTTGTTACTTCGTCAATCAAAAACGCTTCGGTAAAACCCGTTTTGATTCCATAAAACGCCTGACCTCCGACAAAATCATTCAATGTTTTATATTTTTTCTGCAAACATTCCTGAAGATGTTTTTCCCGTTGCGATGAAATAATCCACGCATTACTGCTGAATTTATTTGTCGGAAAAATTTCTTCCCGCTGTTTAACACATTCTGAAAATTTATCAAAATTGACATTGGGTTTCAATTCTGTAGCGATAAAATCTTTTTGAGGCGATGATTTTTTTACAACGAAAATACAAACCGTAACTCCGGCATCTTCAAAAACTTTATTTTCGCCGATATCGATTACCCGAACTAATTCCGTCGTTAATAAAAATTCGCGAAGCGATTTTCCGTAATCAGTTTGCATCCATTTATTCGGCATAATGTACGAAATAAATCCTGACGGTTTCAGAAGTTGGAAACCTCTTTCCACAAAAACACAATGAATATCACCGCGTTTGTGATAAGTTTGATAATTTACTTTTTCGAGAGTTTCCGAAACTTTAGGAATATGTTCAAAACGGACGTATGGCGGATTTCCGACAACAATATCAAAACCGCCATTCTTAAAAACGTGCGGAAATTCCTTGTGCCAGTCGAAGGCTTTTTCGGGATCAATTTTCGGATCGGAAATCAATGAATTGCCGCATTGGATATTATTGTCCAGAAAATTAAGCCGGTGAAACGGTTTTGCTGTGTGGAGCCACAACGCCAGTTTCGTAATTTCAATACTTTCTTCATTAATATCCACACCATAAAGATTTTTTGTTAAAATATCGTGTTCTACTTCCAACGGATCAAGAGGAATTCCCTGAATTTTCGATTCCGTTTCATCAATAACACGATGTTCCCGCAACAAAAAATCATACGCCGCATTGAGAAACGCCCCGCTGCCACACGCCGGATCACAAATCCGCAACGAAAACAACCAGTTACGGTATTCGTCAAGATGTTCAAGTAAAGGATTTTTAGGTTCGTTCTTATTTTTTTTCTTTCCTTTGACCAAACCAAGCGGTGAACGTTCCATAACTTCATTCGAAACATCTTGCAATGTCAGAGGTTGGTCAAGACCAAGTTCCGTTTTCTTTTCGTTGCATATTTTCCCTAATGTATTTTCGATGATAAATGCGGTAATGTATGTCGGCGTGTAAAAAATTCCATCTTTTTTACGTTTGTTTTCATGGGGCTTTTCATGGGGCAATTTATGGGGCAATTTATGGGGCAATTCAAAACTGTTAATTCCAGCCAGTTCAATTTTTTTCTTTCCGATTTCCGCCAAAGAATGTTCAAAAATATGACCGAGAATATTGACATCCACTTCACCGCGATAAGTGTAATTACTCAAATATTGCAAACGATTAAGCAGCACAGTGTCGCTGATAATTAAACGGTCAAGTTCCGGATCCGGTTTGAACAATCCGCCGTTGTAACCGAAAATTTTATGTTTTTTCGATTTTGATCCCGTATCAATATAAACAAAATATTTTTTCCAATAATCGTACAACCGCCGGTCTTCGTCAAGATCAATAAAATATTGCCATTCCGCAAGAACATTTTTAACCAAATTGGCTTCCAATAATCCCCGATCTTCCGCCATCAGAATAAAAACAAATCTGTCCACTATTTTTTGTGCGTAAAGAAATAGAGACAAACGGTCGATGTTCGGATTATTTGTTACTAAGTCATTAAAGAGTGAATCTTTGAATTGTTTGTAAAGTACATAATATTCTTTGGTGATTTTATCTTCGTTGCCGAGAGACTCCGCTTTGAGTTGTTTCGGTAAATCAGCCTCTATATTTTCGTAAGCAAGACAAAGCCAAAGCACTGCAAATTGTTCTTCCGTGAGCGTAAAAAGATTCCACTCAAGATGTTCAACCGCATTGTCAATATAAAACCGTAACTTTTCAAAATTGGAAACAACAACATACGTTGCATTTTTGTGATGAAATTTATAATCGAATGCTTGTGATTCCACTCGTTTCAAATCAGTTGTCCGCGTGTCTTTCAATTCAATGACAACACGGACTTCTTGGTCAATCTGAATAACCGCATCCGCTTTTTTTGAATTTGTTACGCTATTTTTTTCCGTAACAAGATTGTGATTGGGATCAGGAAAAAGTTTATATTCCAGGATATTGACAAAAAGTTCCCGCAAAAAACCTTCTTGAAATTGTTCTTCTTTACATTGCCGAAGATAGGTTTGCTGTTCGGGATTGCGAAAAAAAAGGGCATACCGCTCAAATGCCGAATGGATTTTTTCGGATTGCGGTTTAATGTACTTTTGAAGGATAACGTATTGAAACATGTTACGTTTTTTTGTGTTGCGTGCCGCCGGCAATGGCGGGGATAAGCATTATCGTATCTCCCGTTTTAACAGCAGTTGCCGTACCATTT
>JAISNF010000490.1 GCA_031276415.1 Planctomycetaceae bacterium | reverse complement strand
CCGACCAATTATGCCTATCGACAAATTATGACCGCTTAGAACAGAACTGTGTTAATCATTCCGAATAGAAGGAAAAAAACAACTTTGAGACAATTGTTAATAAGGAATAATCAGATTATACTCTTTGTACTTTAAAATTCCGCCTGCGGCACTCTCCACTCTCCACTATCCACTCTCAACTATCAACTAAAAACCGCCCTCTTGACTTCCAATCGTAAACAAATTAAAAATTTCTTTTTATTAACCACAGAGAACATAGAGAACACAGAGGAAATTTTTAATTGAAATCAAAACATTATTTAATATTTGACTTTTGATCTAAAATAACTTTTCTTCTCCGTGAACTCTGTGTTTTCTGTGCTTAAATAAACTGTGCTTAAACAACCGGTTATTAGAAGTTACCTAAAATATTTCATTAAACTATTACATTTTTGGGGATAAATTATGATTATTCGTTGGTCTCGAATTATTCCGCGATTGATTGTTCTTATTTTGGTTATTGTCATTATTTGGCTTGGGCAAAACGAGTTGATTCGTCGGCAACTCCGCTCCAATCTGCAACGGCAAACCGGTGCCGCAACCGAAATCGGTTCTGTTCAGACGAATTTACGAAAAGGTAATCTAATAATCGGTGATATTCGCCTTTTCGATCCCCAACCGCCCAACCACGAATTATTCCGCGTGGAAAAAATTTCTGTTCAAGGTAATTACGATGATCTTTTGCGCCGGTATTTTCATTTTTCGGAACTGAATATTGAAGGCGTTCAGGTTGTTGTTGACGGAACTGACGGACAAGAACTGATTCCGGATCGGTTGTGGAGTCAATTGAAAAATCAAATTCCTAAAGAATTAAAATCCGTCAGCGATCTTGACTGGACAATGATTCTCACTGAAAAACCCGAAGATTCGGCAAAGAATTTGTTGAAACAATTGGAAACGTCCCAATTACTTGCCGATTTGAAACAGCGTTGGCAAAACGAAATCGTACAATTTGAAACCAACACCAATCACATAAAACAACGTTTTCAAGATACTCAGAAATGGGCGGAAAGTGCTAAAAAAAAAGATGATCAACTCCAATTGATTAACAACTTGCTCAAAGAATTGGATGAAACCGATCTTGATATTCGTCAATTATTGGAACGTGTTACAAAACTAAAAGCGTCCGCACAAGGCGATTATCAATTGTTGGTCAATGCGGTTCAGCGTGACCGTGACAAAATTAAAGGCAAAAGTCTGCAAGTTCCGAAAATCAATGCCGAATCGCTTTCCGAATCGCTGATTGGTACGGAAATCAAAGAGCAATGGGAAAAAACGGTAACGTGGGGGAATTGGGCGCGTTCTTTATTGGTTCCGGTTGAGGCGGAAGATAAAACTGTTTCGATTTACAACCATTTTGGTTTTACTCCGCCCAAACGTTTTCGCGGTGAAAAAATTCATTTGACGGCGTTGGATGCGCGACCGGAACTTCTTATTGAAACAACAAATTTGACCGGTCAGGTTCTTTTTGGGGCGTTGCCGGTTTATTTCAACGGAACGGTCAAAGATTTAGCGCAACCAATAACGCTTGGTTTTTCGCCGACGGTGGCGCAATTTTGTTTTTCCGGTTCGGGAATTCCGGCGTCGCCTGTTTTGCCGGACAATAACGCTGTTGCGGCGGAACAACTTCCGGCGGCGGTCAATCCTGATATTGTTCCGAATATCTATGTAACACTTCAAATTGACCGAATCGGAGAAAACAATGAAGATCAAATGATTATTTGTTGTCCGATGTATCAATTATCCGAACAAATTTTGGGCAATCCCGAAAAGTTGGCAATAACTGTTTCGCCCGGAATATCGCGATTGGACGGAGTTTTGCTTTTGCAGGGTGAAAAACTTTCGGGTGAAATCCGAATCACTCAATCCGGTGTACGTTTTTCCGTGATCTTGCCGGCAAAACAACAAAATAAGGAATTACAATCGGTTTTGCAACAATTACTTGATTCGCTGGACAATTTCAACGCCAGTGTTCTTGTGAGCGGAACACGTTCCGAGCCGGTTTATGTTTTCAAAAGTAATATTGCCGAAATGATTCGACCGCGTATTGAATTATTGATTCAAGAAAAATGGGACAAATTATGCCGCGAAGCGGAACGGCAAATTCTTGAAGAAGCCAATCAAGGAACCGCAACATTAAATATGGTGTTACAGGAAAAACTTGAACCGGTTATGAATGGAATTGATGCGTCGCGAACACAATGGGAACAACAAATAACGCAACATTCCGGTATTCCGTTTGACCGGTTGGTTCAATCGCAACTCTCTAAACTTTCGCCGAAAGACCAGCAACGTCTTAACAATTTCCTGAACTCGCCGTCGATTCAATCATTGTTCCCAAACCGCCAACAATCCGAACAAACTCCTCAACAACAAATTGATCCGTTAATTCAGCGTGGTGTTGACAAGTTACAAGATAAATTACAAGACAAAATACCAGGTCTGCTCGAACAACTACGAAAAAATCCCAAATAAAAAAAATTACTTTTTTTATTAACCACAGATTATTTAACCACAGAGGAATTTTTTAATTTTCAATCTTAACCCTGCACGGTGTGTGATGTGCATAACCGTAGGTGGATTAATAGTTGAGAGTGTATCGTTGATAGCGGATAGTTTCGCAAGCGGAATTATTACCAAGATGTTTGTAATTCCGCTTGCGAAACTATTCACTAAAAAATTTATCTGTGTTCTCTGCGGACGAGTTTCTTTTGTGGTGAAAATTAAATGGACAGTTACGCGAATTGTCCGCAGATTTTGATGCAATAATTGACATTTATGTTTGTGAAATTGAAGCGCAAAGCGATTGATAAAATTCAAGAAACCGATCTTGTTCAATAGCAAGCCGCACTCTTGACATAAGACGTTGATAATACGTTAAATTGTGGATCGTCAGTAAAATGGGACCGAGCATTTCCTCCGCAATAAAAAGATGCCGCAAATATCCCCGACTCCGACGACATGCCGGACAAGGACAGTTTTCTTCCAAAGGACTATCATCGCGTTGATATTGAGCGTTACGAATACGAATTGCGCCGGAATCGGTGAACGCCTGAGCGTTACGACCATTGCGGGTCGGCATTACGCAGTCGAATAAATCAACTCCGCGCAAAATTCCGTTCAAAATATCTTCCGGTTTGCCGACTCCCATTAAATAACGCGGTTTGTGTTTCGGCATATACGGTAACGTAAAATCAAGAGCGTCATACATTTCCTGCGGTGTTTCGCCGACACTTAAACCGCCAATTGCGTAACCGGAAAAATCAAGTTCCGCTAACGCCTCTGCACAGAACCGCCGAAGTTCAGGATCAAGTCCGCCCTGAATAATAGCGAATTGTTTTTGATACGGATGATTGGCAACATCACGGCATCGTTTTGCCCAATGAATTGTTCGAAGCATTGCGTTTTCCAGCGTTGCACGCGTGTTCGGCAGCGCAACAACATGATCAAGAACCATCGCAATATCACTGCCCAAAGTTTCCTGAATTTTAATGGAACGCTCCGGCGGTAATTCGATTTTACTTCCGTCAATATGGGAACGAAAAATCACTCCGTGATCGTCAAGTTTCATTAATTTAGCGAGCGAAAAAATCTGAAACCCGCCGCTATCTGTCAAAATAGGTTTGTCCCAACCGCAAAAATGATGCAAACCGCCAAGATCACGAACAACATCCTCGCCGGGTCGAAGCGAAAGATGATAAGTATTTGCCAAAATCATTTCCGCTCCGGTTTGTTCTAGTTGACCCAACTCAACACCTTTAACAGTTCCAAGAGTTCCAACCGGCATGAACGCAGGCAACTGAACAATTCCGTGTGCTGTTTCCAGTTGCCCGCGCCGGGCGTTGGAATGAGCGTCCTGATGAAGCAAAGTGTACATAAATGAATTGTTTTTTTTGTTTTAATTTTATTTTTTATTTCATTTTTATTATTTTCTATTTTAAAAATAATCTGCGATAATCATCTGCGTTTATCATCGTCATCTGCGGACATTCTTCAAGATTCATTTGCGGACAATTCTGCGTTTTTTTTGTAGCAGAAACAAAAAAAATAAGCGGTTACGTAAATAATTGCAATGATTACAATAATTGCATTTTTATTTTCCTTGCAATAAATGTAATTCATCGGGATCAACAATCCAGCCGCGACATTGAGGACTTCCGCAAAGGCATTTTGCTTCGCGATCTGCGGGCCACGCATAATCAATCGTCAATTCTTCACCGGGCATAATATCGCGAATTGCCTCAATCCAAAGTTCGGCGTCGGCATCGTCTTCAAATTGCATCGTATCTTGTGCGGAATCTTGTACAAAATCTTGATCGGAATTTTTTACGTAACTGTTTGCGGAATTGTTTTGAGTTACAAATTTTTCCTGAGTTTCTTCTATCCATTCGGTATTATCTGTTTCAATTTCAGCGGCGGCACCGTCACCGTAAAAACATCCGTCTTCATCCGGCAATTGATTTTCCAATTCGTCGTCAAAATCATTGTCTTCAAGATCCATTTCTGTTTCCGAAAGAGTGCCGATTTCCAATGTTTCTTCTCCGACTTCACTGTCTTCACGAACATATTGCATGATTTGGCAATTCGGTTCGCAAGAATGGTTCAAATAACAAAACGGCGGTCCAGGTTCCAGAACTTTATTTTCGCCGGCACTGATACAATAATCACTGCTGTAATTAGGATCATTGATAATTGTTCCTTGAATCCGACCAAGCGGAGTTCCTTTGGAAATAAAGGCGAAAGCAAAAACGCCCAACCCATAAGACACTTTACCGATACGAACACCGCTTGGAAAAACACGACCAAGATCCGATTCATTACGTTGCATTATTTTTTTGTTATTATAATTGTAAAACCGACAATCCTAATTTTTTTCTTAAAAACATGTCGGCAAGAATTGTGAGAAAACGGTGAAAAAATTAACGATGTTAATTAACGATGTTCAAGTTTACACAAAATCCATGAATGTACAAGTTAGCCGAAAAATATAATGAAGAGTTGAAAGTAAGAGTTTGAAAGTTGAGAGTTTCGCAATGCGGATTCATTGTTGCTAGGTAAGCATTTTGCCGGAACGGTTGTGCTGGGTTGATGTTATTTCCGAATTTACGGTCACAAAACAAATTAAATTGTTGATTATTTTGCAGGGATTATGCCGAATATTTACGAATCCGTGAAAAAAAAGAAAATATCCCCCTATTGACACTAACGGAAGTTATGATACGCTTTGAAACTTATTCGACCACAATGCGTTATTTCTTGCCGCTTTGTTTTTCGGCAAACGTGTTGGCGGTTATTTCAAAACCTTTGTAAAAACTAAGGAGTTTAACAATGGAAAATTTAATGGGATGTTTGGTTGTGTTTTTGGGAATTTTTACAGAAAAATTCCAGCAAAT
>JAISNF010000558.1 GCA_031276415.1 Planctomycetaceae bacterium | reverse complement strand
CGTTCCGGTTCAATAATGTTTTGCGCTCCTTCCAACGAACAATACAACGCATAGTATTTTCCTTCTGCATTAAGCCGTTTCGTTAAATCATGTAAATAGGTTGTTTTCCCGCTTTGACGCGCCGCGTGAATCACAAAATATTGCTTCATATCTATTAATTGTTCAACACCTTTCAAACGAGTAGAGGCTTCTATCATGTAATGCTCTACGCTGTTACATGGTCCGGCTATATTAAAGTATTTCATAATATTTTATCCATTTTTAATTGATAGGATGTTTTGTAAAAAATTATTTTGATACAAAATAATCGATTTGTTACGACGGATTATTTTGTAACACTTCGCGGACGTGTTGTAAATCTTTATCGCCGCGACCGGAAAGGCAGACTAATATTGTGTGATATTTTGTTGTTTCTTTGAAGGCTTGCGCCAATGCGTGTGAACTTTCCAACGCTGGAATGATTCCTTCAAAACGGCAAAGCATTTGGAACGCTTCAAGAGTTTCCTTGTCTGTGATTGTTTCATAACGGACACGCTTAATATCGTGCAAAAATGAATGTTCGGGACCGACACCGGGATAATCCAAACCGGCAGAAATAGAATACGCTTCGTAAATCTGACCGTGTTGATCTTGTAACACCATTGATTTTGCTCCGTGTAACACGCCGATGGTACCGGCGTTGATGGATGCTGCATGTTCGCCGGTTGCCAATCCTTTGCCGGCGGCTTCAACACCGATCAGTTCCACTGTTTTATCGTTCAGAAAAGGGTAAAAAATTCCCATAGCGTTGCTCCCGCCACCAACCGCCGCAATAATACAATCCGGCAATTTTCCCGTTAATTCAAACATTTGCCGGCGTGCTTCTTCACCGATAATTTTTTGAAACTCCCGCACTATCCAAGGATACGGATCAGGACCGGCAACAGTTCCAACAACATAAAATGTATCGTTAACTACTTCGCTCCAATATCGAAACGTTTCATTCATTGCATCTTTGAGAGTTGCAGTTCCCGATTCGACGGAAACAACTTTGGCTCCGAGCAATTCCATGCGTTGAACATTGGGTTGTTGACGGCGAATGTCTTCACGCCCCATAAATACGCAACACTCAAAACCAAGTAAAGCAGCAACCGTCGCTGTGGCAACTCCGTGTTGTCCCGCTCCGGTTTCTGCAATCAGCCGCTTTTTTCCCATGCGGCGGGCAAGCAACGCCTGCCCAATCGTGTTGTTGATTTTATGCGCACCGGTATGATTCAGGTCTTCACGCTTGAGCCATATTTTCGTTGCAATATCAATATCAACCGGATTTTCCGATTTTAGTTTTTCCGAATTTTGGACATTGTTACACAAATATTCACTTAATCGTTTCGCAAAATAGCAGGGTGTTTCACGTCCGACGTATTGTCGTAACAATTCACGATATTCTGTCCAGAAATGTTCGTCTTGAAACGCCTCTTTTGCGGCGGCTTTCAATTCAATCAGCGGCGTCATTAACGTTTCACCAACATAAATTCCGCCGTAATTGCCGAAATAACCGCGTGAATCAGGATAAATGGTCAAATTTGTCAATGTTGATATTGGAGACATAGTTTGAATAAATTGTTTGAAGGAATTAAAAGGAGTTAAAAGGATGGAAATTTTATTGAATCAGTCGAAATATTGACTGATTTTTTTGCAACAATTAAATTGGTTTATAATTATGTTGATTGTTTTTTTAACACAATATGTTCCGTTTCAATATTTTGTTTGAAACTTTCCGGTAAATCATTCCAAACGTGCATATCTACACGAAAAGGAAGATTACTTTCATCAAAGGCGTCACGCAAAGCGTCTATATTCAACCGATTATTTGTTTCCGTAAAAACCACAAGATCAAGATCGGAATTTTGCCGCGCCGAATGTTTAATCCGCGAACCGAAAATCCATACGGTAACTTCGGGCAAATAATAATCAAGTAACGAAATAATTTCGTAACGTTGTTCTTCGGTAATATTCAACACGTCTTGGCTCATGGCAATGATTCATCGGTAAGTGTTTGATAAAGTTTAGCGGCATCATCAATAAATTGCGGAATTGTCTGTAAACATTCCATTGCTTTTTTATTACTATAATCGTGTGCGGTTCTGGTTCGTGCGGAAGCGTACAATAACCATTGTTCTATCGGCGACGATAGCAGATTATTCTCATTTGCCAAACGAAAAACAGGTTTGGGACTATTCGGAACATTTACTAATCCTAATTCATCCGCCAAATAATGTTTTAATATTTTCCAAAGTGTATCATAACATGTTTCAAAATGTTGAATAACCGATTCCGCCAACGCTTCCCGATCCAAATCAGACAATTCCAAACGTTTATCCGCAGCCAAATGATTTTCAAATTGACGTTTCAAATGAATCAATAATTTTTGTAATGTTTCGTAATTTATCATCATTCCGCCAATATTTTGTTTCTTGTTTTTAATGAAACGTTTTCTCAAAAACGGTGAAAATTTGTATCATTTACGGACAATTATTGGATAATATTGCAACAAATTTAGTCTAAGTTTAGTTTGGAGTCAGCATTTCGACGGCTCTGGCAATTCCCATTGCTTTATTGACCGTTTCCTTTCGTTCTAATTCCGGTACGGAATCGTAAACGATACCGCCGCCAGCCTGAGCCGTTAATTTTCCGTTGCGAATTTTTGCCGTGCGGATGGTGATTGCAAAATCAATATTACCGCCAAACGAAATATATCCCGCTGCTCCGCCGTAGGGACCTCGCGGCGTTTCTTCTTGTTCGGCGATAATTTGCATTGCCCGCACTTTGGGTGCGCCGCTCAATGTTCCCGCCGGAAATGTTGCTTCAAATAAATCAAAACCGTCATAACCATCTTCCAATTGTGCGGTAACATTTGTAACAAGATGCATCACATGCGGATGCCGTTCAATGAACATTAAATCTGTAACTTGAACTGTTCCTGTTTTGGCAATTCTGCCAAGATCATTGCGTCCCAAATCAACGAGCATTAAATGTTCGGCTTTTTCTTTTGGATCGCGTAACATTTCATCGGCTAATTCGCGATCACGTTGTTCTGTTTCGCCGCGTTTTCGTGTTCCGGCAATGGGTCGCAAAGTTGCGGTTTTACCTTCGAGCCGAATCATTGTTTCCGGCGATGAACCCGCCAACACAGAACCGCTAAGATGCATGAAAAACAAATACGGTGCCGGATTGGCAAAACGTAACGCCCGATATAATGAAACGGCATCCGGTGCATGTTCCGAAACAAATTGTTGCGAAAAAACACATTGAATCAAATCACCGGCGGCAATATGTTCTTTAATTGTTTCAACCCGCTGATAATATTCCTCTTCCGGTAAAACCGGTCTCAATTTTAGTTTACCGGTATGTTTCGGTTGCAACATTGGTATTGGTTTTTCAAGTTCGGCGGCAATACGTTCCGTTTCCGTAACAGCATCCGCATATAATTTTCGGAGGCGTGAATCTGTGTTAATATTTTTTGTGTTGATATTATTTTCTGCGCCGGTATTATTTTCTGTGTCGGTATTATTTTCTGTGCCGATATTAATGTCGGGTGGTTGTTGGGAATGAATTTGATTAGGAAATGTCAAAACGCAGATGGTCAGAGTTTGTCGGGCGTTATCGAAAATCAACATTGTTCGCGGAATCACGAAACTTGCGAACGGTTCATTTTCCAGTTGGTTGGGAATATTTTCAAAAAATTCGACCATTTCGTAAGCGAAATAACCGACCAGTCCGCCGAAAAAACGCGGTAAATCAGCGTGTTCTGCGGCGCGGTAGTGTGACATCAATTGGCGCAACATTTGTAACGGTTTACCGTGATGCGGCGTTTTGTTTTCTGCAACGATTTTACCGGATTCGTCATACACGATTACGGAAATATCGTTTCGGTGAACTTCGATGAAAGCGTGCGGGGCAATTCCGAGAAAAGAATATCGCCCCCATTTTTCGCCGCCTTCAACACTTTCGAGCAGGAAAACGCCTTCCTGACCGTTGTAAAATCGTTGCAATAATGAAACCGGAGTATGCAAATCGGCTAACAATTGCCGTGTTACGGGAACAACATCGGCTTTTTGACATTCTTCCAGAAAATGATTGAGTTGAGTGGTCATTGACAAAACAATGAAAAAATGAAATGAAAAAAATGAAAGGGAACAAAAAAAGCCAACCTTTTTATAACAGGCGGCTTTTTTAATTTTGGTGATTTACAAAAAAGCCGTGAACAAATTGCTCACGGCTTACGGATTGTATTTTCTAGGACAAAACGATTACCGGAGCAGTTTTGGTGTGTCGCCAGAAACGCCAAGCATCATTGGTTATTGTAAAATAATCGAAATGGTTCATCAATATTTTTGAGTTTACGGCGTCTAATTTCATTTTTCAAAAAATTCAAAAAAGTTGTAACATTCGCGTAATATTTATGATTTTGAATCATTCAAATGATTTTCCAAACCATTTTATGATTTCATTTTACTTTGTCAAGCGGGGGTAAACACGAAGAGGTAAACATGAGTTGCGTCATAAATTGCTCCGATTTATTTTTTATGAACCACAGAGAACACAGAAAACACAGAGGAAATTTTTCTTCTCTGTGAACTCTGTGTTCTTTGTAGTTCATAAAAAAACCGGTTATTAGAAGTTACCTTAATAATATTTACTAAAATATTTACTGATATTTTCCGGCATAAACTGATTTAGGTTCGGCAGTTACAGGTTGTGGAACCGGCGAATCATCAACAATTTGCGTCATTTGCGGTGAGGAACTGACCGTCCATGTTTCCGGTTCGGAAATGCTTGTTGTTACAATACCGGCAGTATTAACTGTTGTTACCGAATGACTTTTGGACTCCAGATTTTGGAATGCGGTTTCGCCTGTTGCAGCAATAGCGGGAGAATTATCGGAAGTTAATGTTTCACTAACAGTCCAACCATTTTCTGTTGTTGGTGATGTTGCTGATGTTGTTGTTGTTGTTGTTGTTGTTGGAATTGTTGCGGAAGTTTGAAACAATGTTGCGCCGCCGGAATTACTGATAGAGCCGTAATTGCCGTTTGGTACGGTTGTAGTGGGAGCGGCTGGTGCGGTTGAAGGTGAAATGGTTCCGGTGCCGTTGGGCGTAGTTCCGTTGGGCAAAGGCGTATTCGTAGGAATTGAGTTTAAGTTTGAATTATTGTTTCCTGACGGATAGGTTGCTGCCGGTAATTGAGGAACATAAGCACTCGGCATTTGACCAAGATACGCCGCCTGATGAGAAAAAGTTGCCGGCGGCGGTGCGGTTTGGCGGCTCAAAGCAAACGGATTGGACGGATGATTGTTTTCGTGGCTCTTGCAACCGATAAACAAACCACTGAAAAACAAAAACAAAATAATAAATCGAAAAAAATTTTTACCGTATTTCATAATCAATAAACTCAAAAAATTATTAAAATTATTAAAATCATTGTTGACCCGACACCTTCCTGACTACAAACATAATTACGGGCAAATATTATCCCGAATATTACTCTGAATATTACCCCGAAATTGAAACGACCTCTCAATAATTCACCAAAAAATACTTTCCATTTCCAACTGTAATAAATATCAGCAAATAAGTCCAGATCATTTTTATAAAATTTTGTAATTATTCAATAGCATTGGGCAAATTGTAGAACTACAATTGACGATTGTAGGGCTTAAAATTACCGATTGTAGCACTACAATTTACCTTTGTTGCGTGCCAATTGCCCAATACTACTGAATAGATAAAAATTTTACTAAAAGAGTGTAACCCATAAATTACAACCGTGCAGCCTCCAAG
>JAISNF010000401.1 GCA_031276415.1 Planctomycetaceae bacterium | reverse complement strand
ATGCTGTGAAATTTTCATTTGAGTTACTAAAATACAAACATTTGTAACATTAAAACAATAATTGTTCGAATATATTATTTGTTTTTTATTTTATCATTTTTAATTGGTGAATAATTTGTAACCTCATTACCGTTTACGATGATATTGGAAAAATAGCATTTTACACCTGTTGCTTCATTCATATCTTCTATATTTTGTATGTGAAAATGTAAGTGTGGTTCCGAAGAATTGCCGGAATTTCCACAATAACCTAAAAGATCGCCTTTTTTAACAAGTTGTTTTTCCTTAACAATAATAGAATTTTGTTTAAAATGAGCCAATAAAATGTATTCGGCATTAATTGTTTTGATTATTACCGTATTGCCCGGCACATAGTATGAATTTTTGTTACCAGGTTGATTATCCTTAATACCATCCACTACTAAAACAATTTCTCCATCACAAGGAGCAATCATTTCTTTTCCAAAAGCATAATAATCTTCATTGATTAAACCATTCGTTTTATACGTTTTACCGTTTTCACCAATGACAACAAAATCAAAAGCATTTTTCTGTGCTTTATTTTCAATATGATAATTTAAGTCTATCGTATCTCCCCCCCATACAATATACCATTCATCAGTAAATGGTAAAATAAGTTCTGTTTTATTACGTTCAATAATTGGAAAAACATCTTTTACAGATTGTCTGATAAATAGCCCACTAATTTTTGATAAATTATTAATTGATAAATCAATAATAAATTCACCTTTTTCAAAAGTGGTTTTATATGAAAAAATTGTTTGCCCTTCTTTTATAAATTCCCATTTAGTAATATTACCTACTTGCGATTTTAAGTCCGCAAAAAATTTCACCGTTGCCTCTAATGGTAACGCTTTTTGCATTTCCGGCGAAAATGTCTGAAAAATTGTTTCATAATTATTTTGGTTATAATTCGTTTCCAATGAACGTATTATTGTATTATTATCATCGGCTTTACCAATCTGAAATGCAATACAATGAACCAATAAAACCAATAGAATAAATAAACCTATTTTTCTATTATCTTGCATTTCTAGGGTTCTCATCATTTTATATTCCTTATATTTTTTGTAATTATTCAGCGGAATCTCATAAATAACCGATTTTGATCTCACACTATGTTGCGACGGCTGGGTTTATGTTGTCCTTTCAAGGCGGAAAAAATGTCAATTAATATCTGCAAAAGATTAGTAAAATAAACAGTTACTCTCATTTTCTTTCCATCATTTTTGAATCTTGTATTTTTTACCGTAGTCAATAACTCGTTCTGATATTGCAAGGAGTTGCGGGACTGTTTGAAGAACAACGTCAAAAAGTTCCCGCAAGTTATCGGTTTCATATTCATGGGCAATTTCATTACGTAAATCTTTGATTGTCCTTATTTCTGTTGCGGAATTTATGATTCCGCGTTGCTCTGCTCTGTTGACAACATCAATCAATGAACCGCCTGTAACAAATTCAACCGTATCAATACTTCGCAATACTTTATTAACTAACAGGTCAGTTGTCCGCGCATATCTTGAAGTCAAATTTTCAAAATGATCAAATTCAATTTCAGTATAATTCGTTTTAATTCCAATCTCAACACAACGTTCATAAGAACGCCGTAACCAAACAAGACTTGAGGAAAAACTATCGAGATTTGTCTGTAATACTTCAAGAGAATTATTCATACAATCCGTATTCCAGTTTCTTGGGCTAAACGAAAAAAAGGCTCTAATCCATTATTTGAAACAATAATATCGATTTTTTGTTCTCCGATTTTATCGAGAATATCACGGCGTATCTGAATTTTTTTCATAAGGTCAATTTTAGGTGAAAGGATAGCAATATCAATATCGCCGCCTTTTTTCATATCATCAGTTCTGGAACCAAAAAGCCATAACACCGCATCTGTATCCGCTTTTTTAACTGCTTCAATCATAACCTGTTTTTCCGTCTCAGTAATTCTCATCTCAAATATTCTTTAGTTCTTTTTAATTGAGTCGAATATTACACCGTGCGTCCATGATAAATGTTACTTCAATACAATCACGTTTCACCCGAAAGAAAACAGCAAAACGATTTTCAAAACTAATTCGACGTATTCTTTTTCGATTCGTTAATTCTCCCGACATAATATTTTCCACACACAATAAATCCAACAATTCGCGTAACTGTTTATCTAATTTTAATGAATATTGTTTATTTAAAACTTTTGAAATTGCGAGGTTTTTTTAAATCACATCACATCAATGAGCAAGTTCACGTTCAAATTCTGCCAATGTTTCACAATCCAATGCCAGTTCTGCGAGCGAATCCAACGCAATAATATCCGTGTAGGAATTTATAGACCGCAAAATGGAATCAGGTACTTTTTTGAATCTTTTATTGAGTATTTTAAGAATAACCAAAACCCGACCTTTAATTTCGCCTTCTTTTTTACCTTCAATCCGACCTTCTTTTTTACCTTCAATTTCGCCTTGTACGAATAATTCTTCCATTGTTGACATGACCATTTTTTCTGCCTCCTGTTTATTTAAAACTTTTGAAATTGCTCCGGCAACAACTTCTTTACTGGTTTTCGTTACTGCCAGAAAATAACGTGTTATGGAATTTAACCAACCGTAAGTTCGTGAATCGGTTTTGATTTCTTCAAAATATCCGACAATCCGGTCAAAATTTTCCGGTAATTTTCCTAACGATGCTGATTGTAATGTATCAAAAAGAGCAATTAATGCCGGGTGTCCTTTTAATTTTTCACACTGAATTTGTGATAAATCGATCAATATTGCCGGAAACGACAAAAAATGACGATCCACACCAGTTGGTAATGATACCAAATCTCCCATTTGTAACAACTCATTCCATGGAATTTCTCCATGATAAAGAACGATAACAAACGCATACGGATACTTGCCGTCATCAGTTATTGTATTTTTGGGATCTGCTTCGCAACCTTCGTAAAACTCCAATAACTTACGCAAACAACGAATACAAAACCGTTTGACTTTTTTTGATTGATGTTCAAAAAAGAAAAACACTTTTGAATAACCGCCGTCTTTGAATTTTGCTGAAAAGCGTAAATCGCCGATGACTTCCTGTAAGTGGTCATCTATTGTTGTTGGCGATTCACACCGAAGCGAACCAAAATCAATCAGACGAATAACTCCTGTATCACCATAATGCTCCAATAAACTCGTGAACAACTCAATGTCCATGAGAAAATATCTAACGATAAGATCATGGGGATGCGCGAGTTCAATTCGTATTGCCACTTTAGGTAACATCCTCATAAAAATCTCCCATTCTAAAAATCTTGCAGTTCTATCCTAAAATCGCAACACAAAATAATGATTGCAAACGCAATTGTCGCATAAATTCAAATAATTCGTACAACATTTTTCGATTTTAGTACAAGAATACTAATGATGTTTTTATTCTCTTGTACAACAATTCTTTAACTTCCGCAGTTATTATAATTTTTATTTCTGAACAAGGGGAAAGAATCGGGGACAAAAATCCCCGATTCTTTTTTTTCGTATCATTAAATATAATACGATTAAACTACATTAACTTACTTACGACTTTACCGGAATCCGCATCATGTAGAACGAACGCCAAACAAAGTATAAACCGATTGCAAGAAATACAACCGAAATTATTCCGGTCATTCCGGCATACGGACCGGCGTAAACAGAAGTTCCGGCTGCCGTTTTTGCAATTTCAGCAGCACCGTCTATCGCCTTTTCGGAATACTTCATGGCAATAGCAATTTCCGTAGCAAGAAGTCCGAACAACGTCGAAAATTTAATGATTGGATTCAAAGCGACAGACGAAGTATCTTTGAAAGGATCGCCGACCGTATCACCAATGACCGCAGCGGCATGAAGATCAGAACCTTTTTCCTTCAAATCAACTTCGACGACCTTTTTAGCATTGTCCCACGAACCACCGGCGTTTGCCATGTAAATTGCCTGAAACAATCCGAAAATTGCTATCGAAACAAGATACGCTACAAAAAAGTTCGGATCAATAAATGCAAATGCCAGCGTTAATGAAATCAACGCAAGGAAAATATTCCACATTCCCCTTTGAGCATAATCCGTACAAATCCAAACAACCTTTTTTGAATCGTTAATATCTGCTTCGGTTTTACTTAAGTCCATATTCTTTTTAATGAACTCAACCGCCTGATAAGCACCGGTTGTTACTGCTTGCGCAGAAGCACCGCTAAACCAGAAAATAACGGCACCACCGCAAATCAAACCAAGAACAACCGGAGCCTGCGTCAAATCAAGATTCAACACGCCAAGTTTAGTGAGCATGAGAATAATCGCAAAAATCATTGTTGTTGCTCCGGCTACAGCGGTTCCAATCAACACAGGTTTTGCGGTTGCTTTGAACGTGTTACCAGCTCCGTCATTGGCTTCGAGACACCATTTGCTATGTTCAAAATCAACATCAAAACCATATTCTTGTTTCAGTTCCTCTTTGATACCCGGAACCGATTCGATTTGCGATAATTCAAAAATTGATTGAGCATTATCTGTAACAGGTCCGTAACTATCAACTGCAATTGTTACCGGTCCCATACCGAGAAAACCGAACGCAACTAAACCGAACGCAAAAATCGCAGCGTGTTCTCCGAGAATTTCCGGAGCGGTTAATCCGCAAAGCGAAATAGCATAAGCCACCGCCATCAATACAGCAATCAAACCACCCGTCCAAAATGCACTGAAATTACCGGCGATAATACCGGACAAAATATTCAGCGATGGTCCGCCTTCGCGGGATGCTGTAACAATTTCTTGAACGTGTTTCGATTTGGAACTCGTAAATATCTTCGTAAATTCTGGAATCAAAACAGCGGCAAGAGTTCCGCAAGTGATAATTCCTGCAAGTTTGTACCATGCTCCGTTTGGTAAATCAGCAAGCATTAAACCGCTCAACAGGAATGATGTTACGATACAAAGAATCGCAGCAATCCAGATAAGAGAAGTCAACGGTTCTTCAAAATCAAACTGCGTTTTATCGGCATATTTTTTTTCGGAAATTGACTGATTGATGAAATAAGCGCAACCGGAAAGACATCCCATCAAAACCCGCATAGCAAAAATCCATGTGATTAACTGCGCTTGTAACGCAATATCTGGAATTGCCAGAACGATAAATGAAATGAGAGCAACACCGGTAACTCCATAAGTTTCAAAACCATCGGCTGTCGGTCCAACACTATCACCGGCGTTATCACCGGTACAGTCGGCAATCACGCCGGGGTTACGCGGGTCGTCTTCACCGACTTTGAAAACAATTTTCATCAGGTCGGAACCAATATCGGCAATCTTAGTGAAAATACCGCCGGCAATACGTAACGCACTGGCTCCAAGCGATTCACCAATCGCAAAACCAAGAAAACAAAGACCAACCGTTTCGCGAGGAACAAACATCAAAATCAAAAGCATAATGATGAGTTCAAGCGAAATCAGGAACAAACCAACACTCATACCGGAACGAAGCGGAATATTGACAACATCCCACGCTTTACCGCGTAAAGAGGCAAAAGCGGTTCGGGCGTTTGCCCAAGTATTCAGCCGAATACCGTACCAGGCAACAGAATAGGAACCAAGCATACCAATAATTGCAAAGAAAAGAACTTGCAACCATATTGATATTGGTGAATAGTGAGCACCTTCTTCATGTGGTTGAACCCAAACAAAAATAGCATAGGCAACCGCAATGAAACCAAACAAATAAACAAGAAACAATCCTTGTTTATACAAATAGGTACTGCACGTTTTGAAAATGATGTTAGCAACATCAGACATTTTCTTGTGAACCGGCAGTCTGGAAACCTGAATAAACAGGTACAAACTAATTCCAAGCGTAATCAGTGTGAACACCAAACCGATGCCTAGAATAGTAAATCCGTCTAATCCGCCAAGATACTTAAATGTACCTTCGCTCATTTCAGGAATTTTGAGATCAGCCTCGCTTCCGAAAACCGACAATCCGGTCAACAGGAAAGCAAACAAGGGAAGTAACAAACGACTCAAATTTTTCATAAGTGTAACAATGTGTTAAA
>JAISNF010000390.1 GCA_031276415.1 Planctomycetaceae bacterium | reverse complement strand
TGTTAGAAAATATTACCTGGAATATTCTATTTGCCAATCCTGTAAATTCTGTTAATCCCGTCGAAATTTGTTGATTTTGTTCAAAAACGCAAACCGAATTGTCAAATGTGAGAAGTATAATACAACGTCAATACTGTCAATACAATGTCTTTCAACATCAGAAGTTCGGCATTTTATCATATCTGCAAAAATATGACAACCAAAATAGCAACCTAAAAGGACAATTTTGGACGAAACACTTATTGATGGCGTTGACATAATCATTTCAAATGGATACAATAGTAAAGTGTTTTGTTTAATTCTTTGAAAGATTTTCTACTTTGTTTCGAAAAAATAACGACTATGTTTGGTAAAATGTTTGAACTCGGTTCATTAATGAAACAGGCTCATGAGTTTGGCGGTAAAGTTCAGGAGATGAATGATAAACTGAAACAACTCCGTATTCAAGGTTCCGCTGCCGGTGGTCTTGTGGTGGTTGATGTCAACGGACTTCAGGAAATGGTCGCCTGCCGGATTGATCCCGAACTCTTTCAACAAGGCGATGTTGAATTGTTAGAAGAACTTATTGTTACCGCCACTAACGATGCCATTGACGAATCCCGCCAACAACAAGCCGAATCCATGAAATCACTCACCGATGGTATGAACCTCAGCAATCTGACCGATGCACTCGGAAAAATTATGCCGCAATAGTAGATAGTATTACGGAAACTTCTAATAACCATTTTTTATTTAACCACAAAAAATACAGAGGAAGTTTTTTAAATTATGTAATATTTCGGTGGAATTTTTATTTCTCAATCTTACCCCCCGCCAAGGGGTGTGATGTGCATAACCTTTAGGTGAATTATTCGTTGAAAGTGTATCGCGGATAGTGTCGCAAGCGAGAATTATTGCCAAAACATTTGTAATTCCGTATTGCGAAACTATCCACTTTCCACTATCAACTCTCAACTATTCACGGAATTTGGTCTTGCATTAGACCGGCAATTTTTTTATACTTTGTCGCTTATTTTATCTCAAACCATGATTTCAAAATTTCGATGGAGTTGTTTTTTCATGTGTTATCGATTTTTTATCGGCTTATTTTTTGTTTCCGGTTTATGGTTATTTCAGTGTCCCGCTCAAACGCAACCGACACAATCCTCTGGAATTACGGCTGGAGTTACGGGTGGAGTTACGGCGTTTACACCGCCGGAACTTGGGGCGTCAAAGCCGTTGCAACCGTTAACCCACGCCCCCGCAACCGCCAACCCAACCGTGAATCAAACCACGAATCAAACCGGCAACCAACCAACCAACAACACAATCACACCGTCCGGACGGCAAATTCGTTCAAAAGACAGCATTCTCGGTGACCGAATCGCTAAAATCACAACCGATCTGGAAAAAATTCCCAAATCACACGATCAAATCTGGCGTGAATACGATATTACACCCTACACAAAAGGACGTAATTTTCCAGAAACCGCCCAACCGGAACAAACAATTGTCGATTGGATTTTACGCCAAACAGGAATCAAAACTTGGCATTCGTTGCCGTTTGGAATTTTAACTGCCGATTCTGAAAAACTTTACGTTTATCATACGAAAGAGGTTCAACTGGCTGTTGCGGACATTGTGGATCGTTTTGTGAATCCTCAATTTTTCAATGAATCTTGTACGATTCGGATTATTTCGTTATCGCGTCCCGATTGGATTGCCAAAGGTCATCAGTATTTACGTCCAATGTGGATTGCCAGTCCGGGGATTCAGGGTTGGATTTTGGAACGCGAAGGAGCGCAGGCGTTGCTTCAGGAACTGGCGCACCGAACAGATTTTAAGGAAATTGCTCCGCCGCAATTCCTTATACCAAACGGAATTGCGCACAATGTGGTTTCGAAAAAGCAGCGAACTTATCTTCGCGATGTGCAGATAAATTCCGCAACTCTCAACGGTTACGTGGAAGATCGGGTAACAATTGAGGAAGGTTTTAATGTGTCGTTTGTACCGCTTTCGTTTTTGGACGGATTGGATATTGCGGCAACAATCAAGTTGGATATTGTCCAGATTGAAAAAATGATTCCGCTGATGATTGACGCACCGACAGCAACCAATCCGCGTCAACGTATTCAAATTGAAGCACCGCAAGTCGCTTGTTTTAAGTTGGACGAAATGATTCGTTGGCCTAAAAATAAAATATTGCTTTTGGATTTAGGAACAATTCCGCTTCCCAATTCTTCGGAACAGGCAGAGCCGCAAAACTTTTTTTCCGGTTTGGCAAAAAACATAATATCATCTGGTCGTGCGAATGTGTTGTTGTTTATTGAATGTGTTGCCAACAACAATGTGGCGATACCGGTTTTACCGAATAATGTATCCCGGAACGGTACGGCATTGTCTCCATTGGCGAATGGTCAAATAATTCCGGCAAGAAGTGTACCGAACAGATCGGGATCGGCAATCGGTGCTAATTCTTCTTATTGGCAAGGTGTTCGCTGAGGGGATTGTCTTAATAATGAATTGGTGTAAACTAATGCGGAACTAACGCGGTTGAGCAAATTACAATGTTAAACAAATTGCAATAAATTACAATTACTGAAACGGGACGTGGCGCAGTCTGGCTAGCGCGCCTGCTTTGGGAGCAGGAAGTCGCAGGTTCGAATCCTGTCGTCCCGAATTAATAAAAAAGCCTTGAAATTACAATATTTCAAGGTTTTTTTATATTTCAAGGTTTTTTTATTGTTTTAGATGCTCCATTCAGTACCTTCGGGGCGATCTTCTAGTGTTACGCCAAAATCCGCCAAGTCTTTACGGATTTTGTCGGCTGTTGCAAAATCTTTGTTTTTACGGGCAACAGTGCGAAGATCAAGAAGCAATCCCATTAATTTGTTCACCAATTCATCAGAACCGGCGTTTGATTTTTCCTTCGGCGGCTTATGGAATAAACCAAGCGTTAAACCCAACTCCCGTAATACCGTTGCGCCATGAATTAACGATGTTCGAAGATCAACATTTTTTGTCTCCGTTTTAACAGTTTCCGTTTTAACAGTTTCCGTTTCGAGTTTATGGTCGTCAATATATTTGTTCAACGCACGCAACAAATCAAATAACACGCCAATTGCTCCGCCGGTGTTGAAATCGTCGTCCATTGACTCCAAAAATTTCGCACGATAACCGGCTAATTCGGGAACGTCTAATTCGGGAATTGACGAAGTTGTTTTGCCAATCATTTGATCGCCTTCTGTTCGGCTAACCGCCGCCGGCAAATAATAAAAATTCCGTCCGGTAATTTTTTCAAATCGTTTCGCAAACCGATAAAACGTTTCAAGTCCCTTGCCCACTTCCTCAATTCGTTCAACACTAAAATCAATCGGGCGGCGATAATGTGACGATAAAAGAAAGAACCGAATCGTTTCCGCTTCAAATTGTTTCAACATGTTACAAAATGCGCCGGCACCTTTTGATTTACTGATTTTATCTGTTTCCTGCGATTCAATATTTCCTTCTTCGGCGGTTCGTGTTTTGCGACCGCCGACTTTGCCGATTTCGCTGGATGCCTGCATCAAACCATTGTGTAACCAATAATAACACATTGGTTTACCGTGACGGGCTTCACTTTGTGCGATTTCATTTTCGTGATGCGGAAAAACCAAATCGAGACCGCCGCCGTGAATATCAAACGTTTCTCCCAACAATTCACGGCTCATCACCGAACATTCGATATGCCAACCCGGACGTCCTTTGCCCCACGGCGAATCCCAAGCCGGTTCGTCGGGCTTGGCGGATTTCCATAACGCAAAATCAAACGGCGTTTGTTTACGCTCAACCGTGCTGCCGCCTTCACCGGTCATTTGTTCCAATGAACGATGCGACAATTTACCGTATTCCGAAAACTTGCCGACATTAAAATAAACATCGCCTTCCGATTCATAAGCGGCACCTTTATCGATTAAATCCTGCGTGAATTTAATAATGTTACCGATATGTTCCGAAACTTTCGGAAAATGATTAACGGAATCTTTGACATTCATTGCTTCAAGATTACGAAGGTAATCGTCGGTCATTTCCGTTGCAACAGCATCCATCGGAATTTTTCGGGCGTTGGCTTCGGCGATTAACTTGTCATCCACATCGGTAATATTAATGACAAAATTTACCCGATAACCATTGTACGATAAATACCGTTTAATCGTGTCGAAAATCACAGGACCAACCATGTGACCGATATGTGACGGTTTATAAACTGTCGGTCCGCAAAGATAAATCCCCACTTCACCCGGCTTCACCGACTTAAATTCTTCCTTCGATTTCGATAATGTATTATAAACGCGAATCATTGTTTTGTAGAAAATAAATAACGGAAATTAAATTTAAATAACAATATGAAACTTCTAAAAACATGTTTTTTCAATATCAGCGAATTATTACTGTGATATTTTGATCAACTCGAAGGGTTTAAATAATCCGTATCCGATAGTGTCGTATGCTTCGCCTTTTGGTTGATGTTGCGGCGCTTTGTGGAATGATCCGGGCCATGCTTGAC
>JAISNF010000365.1 GCA_031276415.1 Planctomycetaceae bacterium | reverse complement strand
CACAATTTTTTCGTACGGAGCCAAGATCAAAAACAAATCTTGCCGTAATGGGTTCTTCGGCAAACGCTGGATTTGTATTTTCGCGGGTTCCTGTTCGTGTATCGTCCAGAAGACAGGCGTATGTTGCCAAATTATCATCAATCATTTTCTCAACAGCAAATTCCGGTGAATGAACCTCATTAGCTGTCCAAACAGCAATCGGACGAAATTCAGATTCGCTTGCCACCGCAAATGTCGGAAGAAAAACAAACAAAACCGAAATTAGTTTTTGCATCATTTTTTTCATGGAAAAATTCCTTGTTTAAAAATCATTTAAATTATTTATACAATAATCACTGCAAATGATTATTACTTTGTGAAACAAAACTTTAACTTATTTTCGTAATATTAAAAATCAAATACTACCGGGATCTATTGTTCGGATAAGTATCCGATTGGCAGTACCGATTTCAAATGTTTTTACAACGGATTTATTTTCAATATTAATTTCAAGAGGTGTTGTGGATTCCTCAAGATATTTTTTATCAACGAGTGAGTAAATTCGAATAGTTTCCGATTTTTGTGTTGTTATTGATTCATTTACCTCTGATCCACCTTCTGATTCGGTTTTTGAGAGAACAACTTTGAACTTTCCTGACGGTACACCGGAAAATTGACCGTGTGTTTGAATTACTGCGGTTCCTGAAGTATTTGTTATTCCTCCAATACTCCATTTGTTCGAAAGATGATTATCGTACAATGAAATTTGTACATTTTCAGCAGGAACCTTATCCTGTGTGATCGTTATTTTGCACGAATATAATTTCGGAAGATCTGCCGGATGTGGTTCCTGTTGACAACCTGAAAAAATAATCAAAACGATCAGAAAAAAAAGAACAAATATTGGTTTCATCATTTGATTCATTAGTGATTGGGTTTGAAATGAAATAAAAATAACTTTCTAAAAACGTTACTTACTATAAATTTCATCCTTAAAAATAAAGATTACGATTTTTTTTCAAGTAAATATTAGGTTTTTAGAAGTTTCTGTAAATGGGTTATTTTCTATGGTGTTTTTGATTCACCGCCGTTGATGGAACCTAAAGCCCCCCAAACACCAAAAGGGCTTTCGCTACTGAAATATACTTTAGTTTTATGATCTGTATTGTAATTTCCACAATCAATCGTATCAGATATAAAACGACCACTACCATCAACTAAGGCAATATTAACACCGCCCGGATGATAACTTGTGGCAGAAAAAATTCCCCACTGATCAAATAAAAGGGAGTTATTTCGATAACAAGAAGGTGAATTTGGCGGAAGAATTGTGTTGAAACCGATAAAAGCGGCACGCCCATCAGCCCATCGTCTTCCGCGAAGACTTCGCATTGGTGAACTGATTTCGTTATTTCCACTCCGCATCATCATACATTTTCCGGCATGAATTCCATCATTTGTACTGCTACCAATATTTGTTTGATAAGCCACTCCGCCACGAAGAACAACAGGTGCTGTTCCTGATAATACTTCCGGTGAAGCGGCTGCTTCACTGATGGCAACGGTATTTGAAGTTCCATCAATGTCGGAAGTCATGGAATGCCAGACATTTTCACCGAATAATGTTCGTGAAATTACTTGAATCGCATCGTACCAAGCACCATTGTTGGGAAGAGGAAGATGTAGAGAGGAAGTTCCTGCAGTACTCACATAATTATTGTGTACTGCAACATCTGCCATAGAAAACATAATATTTGTACCGGAAGTTAAATTGGTTGGTAATCCACTAATTACTCTTGCTGGTCCATCAGAGGGACAGATGAGAGTATTAATAATAAGGGTTGCAAAAACAGTTGCGTTAAAACTTGAATCAGGTATGGAACTACCAGGAGTGGCTCTAATCGCATCGTATGGTGAGGCTTGTTCCATAAATGGCAATAATGGAAAAGTTCCTCCCCAATCAACATATCGGCATTGATGGTAATTATGTCGGGCGGGAAATGAATTATTAACATCATGATAATTGTGCAAAGCCAGTGCGAATTGTTTCATATTGTTAGAACATTGCATCCGTCTTGCAGCCTCTCTCGCCGCCTGAACTGCGGGCAACAGTAGAGCGATTAAGACGCCGATAATCGCAATGACCACGAGAAGTTCGACAAGTGTGAAGCCGAACGGTGAAGAGCGGAAACGTTGTAAGAGGTTTTGGGAAAAGAGTTTAGAGCATGAACAATCTTTACGGTTTGTTCTACTCTTTCTATTCCAGACAGCCCCCCCCCCTGTTTTTCCCAGACTACCATGTTTAACATTTGCTGGAATTTTTCCAACAAAATTCCACAAAACACCGCCAAACATTTTACTAAATTTTCCATCATCAATCTCCTTTTAAAAAGATTTATCAAAATCCCCTACGAACATGCTCGCCGCAAAACAATGACGGCAAGGAAAAACAACATCTCGCAAGTGAATTAGATTCAAAGTCTAACAAAAAAACAGTTTTCGTCAATCGGGGGATATTGTCGTTTATCAAAAAAATTTAATTTAAAAAAATTATTTTAAATCAAAAGTCAATTATGGGAACTTCTAAAAACTACAAATATATTTTTATTAACCACAGAGAACACAGAAAAGGAAATTTGTCCGCAGATTATTTTTAAATATAAAACAAAAAAATTATCTGCGTCTATCAGCGTAATCTGCGGACAAATTTTTTCTATGTTCTCTGTAGTTAAATAATCTGCGGTTAAATGAAAAAATCGGTTATTAGAAGGTGACTACAATTTCTCCAGTAATTCGATGAGTTTTTTTTGCGTGTAATATCCGCGTAACACAATTGGTTGCGATGGATTGTTCGGATCGAATAATGCCAAAACAGGAACTTGTTCGGAACCAAGTTTTTTCAGTAACTCTGTTGCATCGCCCTGATGAGTACAATCCGCAACTAATGAAACAATTTGTTTCTCGTTAAGCAATTTTTGAACAGAATCCGTTTTCAGAACCGCCGCCTCAAGAACTTTGCAATTGACACACCAGTCCGCCGTAAAATCAATAAGAATCGGTTGCTTCAACGCCCGCGCAGATTCAAACGCCGATAATGTGTACGGTTTCCAATGTTGACCTTGATTTCCGTGAAGCCGCGATTGCAATGCAGATTCTAATGTGTATGGAAATTGAATGACAGGAATTTGAAACGAAAACAAAATAATTGTTGCAGGAACAATTATCGCCGCCGTTCCCTCTATAATGTTCCACTTTCCCTTAATTTGGCAACGCCCCATCAACCAGCAGACAAACCAAAGAGCAAATAATAACGCAACAGTCGGCAACATTCGTTCCATCTGTATAAAGAAAAGAATCCAAACAACAGCAATCAATAGAAAAAAACCCATCGTTTGTTTGAATGTTTCCATCCATTGTCCGGGTTTGGGCAAAAAACGTAACAGTTCGGGGAATGCCCCGATGATAAGATAAGGCGACGCCATGCCAAGTCCAATCATTCCGTAAGCAAGAAAAACCAGTTCCGTATGACCGGAACGGATTTGTATGTCCGCCCAGTTGACCGCCGGACTAAGCAACGGCGCACCACACGGAATCGCAAGAAGTGTCGTAATAATACCCTTGAAAAACGCCCCCAAAAATCCTTCTTGTTGCAAAATTTTACCCGATGTTTTACCGCCAAGCCAATTACCAAGCGGCGGCGGTACGGAAAGTTCCCAAATTCCCATTAGACTTAACGCCATTGTAAAAACAACACAAGCCATAATAACGTTAAATAAATCAAACGTAAAAAGAATACTCAACCCACAACTCAAAAATGCCAAAAAAAGAAATACCGATAGAAGCCCCAATACATACCAAAGATTCAACACCAACGCTTTAATACGACTTTTTCCGGCTTGCTCAAAAAAAGATAAAATCTTGAGACCAATAACCGGCAAAACACAAGGCATAAAGTTCAAAATAATACCGCCAAGAAAAGCGTACAATAACGCCGTCTCAAAACCGGTTACCGGTACAATTTCCTGCGGTACGAAATTTTCTGTTGAATTTATTGTTTTGGAATTTGTAGTTTGCGAATTTATAATTTGTGAATCGGCTTGAAACACAAAACGATCAGCAACAGTTAAAGAATCGCGAAGATATTTTTTGACATCCAACGCAGAATCATAAACCGCTTCAAAAGGAACAGTTATCGGAACACAAACACCTCCTTCACCCATTTGACAAACTTGTCCGTCCAATGTTCCGCGAATTGTTTGATCTTTGGGTAACTCATTTTGAAAGGTAAAAATCCATGTTACGGTATTATGATGTGATTCAATATCCACGTTAAATCCAACGTTATTACTGCTGACTTCCGGTGCTGTTGTCGGCTGGATTTTTTGCAACTTTAATTCGGGTGATTCAAATTGAAAGGTTGATCGGATTGTTCCGCCTTCCGGTTGTGTTACAGAATAAAGATGCCAATTTCCGGCAATCTTCACTTCAAGAACAAGATATCGTTCACAAAATGTTCCGCTAAGCGTAACATGATTTTTCGGAGCCTGCAACGGACTTGCCGTACCAAAATTATCAAGATCGTAAAAACTGCTGAAATTCGTCTGTGCCGAAAGCGGTTGCGCCGTAACAATAAACAAACAGAATAAAACAATATATCGCAAAAAAATGTATCGTAAAAAATTTGTTGTCATAAAAAATCGTGTCATAAATAAAGGATTAGTAAAATAAAGTAAAATAAAAAAT
>JAISNF010000354.1 GCA_031276415.1 Planctomycetaceae bacterium | reverse complement strand
TTTAAAAAATCACATCCTTAAAAATAAGGACTTGTAAATATTTTTCGTCTAAAAAATAACTTTTTAGAAGTTGCCATTAAATAACGTTTTGATTCCACCAATTAAAAATTCCTCTGTGTCCTCTGTGGTTAATAAAAAAAATAGTTATTAGAAGTTCCCAGTTGAAAAAAAATTAGAAAAATTACTAATAAAATCCTGAGCCTTTTATTTGCTTACAATAACTTAAACTATACTATATTTAAATTTAAACTCTCCACAATTAACGGCAACAATCAAATGGATCATTTATTTTCTGAAACTGGAATTACGTTTGACGATGTACTTCTTGAACCGCAGTATGCTGATTTTGTTCCGTCCGAAGTCGATGTTAGCACGCAGATTACGCATCGAATCCGATTGACAATACCGCTAATGAGTTCGCCGATGGACACTGTTACAAAATCCAAAATGGCAATTGCGTTGGCGCAAGAAGGCGGGATTGGTATTATCCACAAAAATCTCTCCATCGAAGATCAAGCCGAAGAAGTCGCCAAAGTAAAACGAAGTGCCAACGGAATTATCCGGCATCCTGCAACATTGCCCCCGACAGCCACCGTTGATGCGGCACAAACGATTATGGAACAACAAAACGTTTCTGGAGTTCCGATAATTCAGGAAGACGGGAGACTTTGCGGAATTTTAACACGGCGTGATTTACGATTTCTCGAAAATCATGATATAAAAATTTCTGAAGTTATGACCGCCGAAAACCTTGTAACCGCAACAGGTAATGTTACTCTCGATCAGGCGGAAAAAATTTTAATGGAAAAAAAAGTAGAGAAATTGCTTTTGGTTGACGATTCATATAGATTGACAGGTCTTATTACAATCAAAGACATTGACAAGATGCGGTGTTTTCCACGAGCCTGTAAAGACGAGCAAGGTCGGTTACGGGTGGGAGCGGCGGTTGGTGTTTTGGATGAAGAACGGGTCGAACGCTTGGTAAAACAAGATGTTGATTTGCTTGTTGTGGACAGTGCGCACGGTCATTCCGCCAATGTTATTGAAACCATCCGCCAAATAAAAAAACGATATAATATTGACGTTGTAGCGGGAAATGTGGCAACAGCGGAAGGAGCAAAATCATTGGCTGATGCGGGTGCGGATGCCGTAAAAGTCGGTATTGGTCCCGGATCAATTTGTACAACACGGGTTGTTTCGGGAGTTGGTGTTCCGCAGATTACCGCAATTGCACGTGTTGCCGAGACTTTGAAAGGAACCGAGATTTCCGTGATTGCAGACGGTGGAATCCGGTATTCCGGCGATATTACGAAAGCGATTGCCGCTGGAGCGCATGTTGTCATGATCGGAGGACTGTTTGCCGGACTGGAAGAAAGTCCGGGCGAATTGATTTTGTATCAGGGACGAACTTATAAAAGTTATCGCGGAATGGGATCAATGGGAGCCATGGTTCAGGGTTCCAGTGATCGTTACCGTCAAAAAGGAACAACACCGGATAAGTTGGTTCCGGAAGGAGTCGAAGGACGTGTTGCTTACAAAGGTCAATTGGGACTGTTCGTGTACCAGTTAGTTGGCGGACTTCGTGCGGGAATGGGATATTGCGGAACCAAAACGATTGAGGAACTTCGGACAAAATCGCGATTCATTCGGATTTCGCCGGCAAGTGAAAAAGAAAATCATCCTCACGATATTGTGATCACGCAGGAAGCACCGAATTACAGTAGTGAATAACCGTTAGCAAAAAAATGTTCACGGGTACACAAAAATTGGGAAGGAGCCTATTAAATGAAAATTTATTTTATTTCGAATATGATTCTGGCGGTAACTGCTTGCTTTTTATTGCAAACAGTTACAGTTTTAGCGGACTCAACTCAATGGAGTAAAAGTGATGGCGGTATGACGACCAGCCGGAATCTTCATTGGGTAAAACCCAAAACGGCGGCGAAACCTGCTAGTGGTGTGGTTACGATGAATCAACCGATTGCGGTTAATTATCAAAATCATGCCTCGTATATTCAGCAGGTTCAGTATCAGCAGCCTAGTCCGGTAAAACCGACTCCGGCGCAACAAGACCTAATTTATCCTGAAAAACGTCCACAAAGTAAAACACCGCCAAGCGGGGCAACATCAACTCCGTTGGTTCCGTCCAATCCGCCGAAACCTTATACTCGTCCACAGGAAACGACTGATTCGAAATCAACACAAACGAAAGATTCTGATTCTTCCGAGTCTTCGCCCAAACGTTCGGCATCTCAATCTTCAACAACTTCAGTACCGACTCCGAAATTACCGAAACAGGCACCGCAAGTACCGGCAAAACTTAAAAATCCTGTTGTTCAACCGGAGGTAATTGTTCAATCCGGCACAACACGCGCTCCATCTCCAAACGACACATTAGTTTCGGGAAGTTCGGGGCGTGGAATTATTTGTCCCGATACAGCCGGATTTAAATCAATTAAAGACATTTCGATTGACATTCGCCCGTTGCCTGGGGACTTACCTAAAGAGTGTCCTTTGATTACGAGTCCTTACACGGGTCGCCATTTCACGCAAACTTGTTATCAATGGAAAGCGTCTGGGGTATGTACGAAGGCGGCTTATTTTGAAGACGTGCAACTGGAGCGTTACGGGCATACGATTTGTCCGTTTTTGCAGCCGGTTATTTCGGGAACAAAATTTTTCCTGACGGTTCCGTTATTACCGTACAAAATGGGAATTACGCCGCCGAATGAATGTGTTTACACATTGGGGCATTATCGTGTTGGGAGTTGTTCGCCGTACATGCTTGATCCATTTCCGGTTTCAGTTCGGGCAATCCTATTTGAAACAGCCGCTATTGGCGGAGCAGTGGCTCTGATTCCGTAACGCTGATTCAGTAACTGTGATTCATAACCGTGATTCATTATTGTATCTTTAAGAAGTGGACAACATTTCGCCTGAAATGTTGCCCACTTCTTTTAGTTTGTAATCACAAAATAGACGATATTTCGCCTGCGGCACTCTCTCAGATGTTGGAACACATAATGACAATACGGCAACCGATTTTGGGGCGGTTGCCGTATTGTCATTATGTGTTGGTGTCGAAATTGTTGTAGGAAAATCAGCAATCTGATTTGTCCGATTTAGAGAACAGATTGCACAGATTGCTTTGAACTTTTCCTAACAATAACAATCTGCCTATTTTTTTGCGGTTTCTTTTTCTTTCTTTTCCTGAATTGCGGCTTGGGCAGCAGCAAGTCGGGCAACCGGTAAACGAAGCGGTGAACAACTCACGTAGTTCAAACCAACTTTGTGACAGAATTTCACCGAAGCAGGATCGCCGCCGTGTTCGCCGCAAATACCCAACTTAATGTCTGGACGCGTTTCACGACCACCCACAATCGCTATCTTGATCAAACGACCAACACCTTCCTGATCCAATGTCTGGAACGGATCCGCAGGAAAAATGTCCAACTCTTGATATTGGTTGATAAACGCCCCGTAATCGTCACGGCTAATTCCAAGTCCCGTTTGCGTCAGGTCATTGGTTCCAAAACTGAAGAACTCCGCCCCCTTCGCAATTTCATCTGCGGTTACAGCAGCACGCGGAATTTCAATCATCGTTCCAACCAAATAATCAACCGTAACACCCTTTTCCTTAAACACCTTTGCGGCAGTTTCACGAATAATTTTTTCCTGATTACGAAATTCCGTAATGTTTCCAACCAACGGAATCATAATTTCAGGATGAACATCAATTCCTTCCTTCATTACATTAACCGCCGCCTCGCAAATCGCACGTGCCTGCATTCGGGTAATTTCAGGGTAAACAATACCAAGACGACAACCACGATGTCCAAGCATCGGATTGGATTCGGCAAGTTCGTGAACCCGTTCCGCAATCTTTTCCTTTTTAATACCAATCTTTTTGGCGAGTTCTTCCTGCTCTTTGGCTTCATGCGGCACAAATTCATGGAGCGGCGGATCAAGAAGCCGAACCGTTACCGGACGACCATTCATTGTTCGGAAAATACCCTCAAAATCTTCACGTTGATATTTGAGCAACGGTTCAAGAGCCTTTTCACGATCCGCAACAGTTTCCGAAAGAATCATACGGCGGAAATCGTCAATCCGATCAAAAAACATGTGTTCGGTTCGGGTTAAACCAATTCCTTCGGCTCCAAAAGCAATTGCTCGTTCCGCTTCTTTGGGATTATCCGCATTGGTGCGAATACCCAGTTTGCGGTAACGATCAGACCAACTCATTAGTTGCTGGAAACATTGATACAAGGGAGCATCTTTGGGTTGGAGCGTTTTTTCAAACAAGACCTGCAAAATTTCAGACGGCGAAGTCGGAACTTGACCTTCATAAACATTGCCGGTAAATCCGTCAACAGAAATCCAATCGCCCTTTTTGAATACTTTGGAAGCAACAGTCATTGTTTCGGCTTTGTAATCAATGACGATTCCATCGCAACCGCAAACACAGGCTTTTCCCATTTGCCGGCTAACCAAAGCCGCATGAGACGCCGCTCCTCCGAATGACGTCAAAATTCCTTGCGCCACTTTCATACCGCGCAAGTCTTCCGGTGTTGTTTCGCGCCGGACGAGAATAATTTTGGCGTTGTTGTCTTTTTGCCAGATGGCTTCCGCATCATCGGGTTGAAAACAAATTTGTCCGGTTGCTGCGCCGGGACCAGCGGCAATACCTTTTGCAATGGGCGTTTTCCCTTTCAAACCGGTTCCGCTAAAAATCGGTTGCAACAGTTGCGTAACATCATTGGCGGGAATCCGGGCAATTGCTTCCGCCGGAGTGATCAGTCCTTCGTTGACCATATCAACCGCAGCACGAACCGCCGCAAAACCGGTTCGTTTGGCGTTACGGGTTTGGAGCATCCAGAGATTTTGCCGTTCAATCGTGAATTCAATATCCTGAATATCGCGATAATGATTTTCCAATTTCATGGCGACATCAGCAAACTGCGTCCAAACTTTCGGCATATCTTTATTGAGCGAATCTTCGATTTTTTTAGGAAGCCGAATACCGGCAACCACATCTTCACCTTGGGCGTTAATGAGATAATCACCCGTGATCCCCGGAACACCGGTTGCGCCGTTTCGGGTTAGAGCAACACCCGTAGCACAGTCATCACCCATGTTACCGAAAACCATTGCCTGAACATTAACCGCAGTCCCCCATTCGTGCGGAATACCGTAAGTGCGGCGATAAACAATCGCACGATCATTCATCCACGATCCAAACACGGCACCAATTCCGCCCCAAACCTGCTCCATCGGATCATCTGGAAAATCTTTACCGGTTTGCTTTTTCACGGCGGCTTTAAACTCTTTGACAAGTTCTTTGAGATGTTCTTGTTTAAGTTCGGAATCGAGTTTGACGCCGGCTTTTTCTTTTTTCTTTTCGAGAAGTTCTTCAAACGGATCGATATCGGTTTTACTTTTCGGTTTCATTTCGAGAACGACATCGCCGTACATTTGAACAAAACGCCGATAACAATCCCATGCAAAACGCGGATCGCCGGATTTTTCGGCGAGTACTTCGACGGTTTTATCATTGAGACCGATATTGAGGACGGTGTCCATCATTCCGGGCATGGATTCTCTGGCACCAGAACGACAGGATACAAGAAGCGGTAAATTCTTGGTATCGCCGAATTGTTTGTTCATGGTGGTTTCAATTTTTTTCATGGCTTCATTAACTTGTTCCTGAAGTTCGGGAGGGTAGGTTCTGCCATGATCATAAAAATAGGTACAGACTTCTGTGGTGATAGTGAAACCGGACGGAACCGGCAAACCGATTTTAGCCATTTCAGCCAAATTTGCTCCTTTTCCGCCGAGCAGATTTCTCATCGTTGCGTCGCCGTCTGTTCCACTTTTACCAAAACTATAAACGTACTTTGCCATAATAGGTTGCCTCTTATCTATGTTAGAGATGTTTAATATATTATGCCGACTTCAATCGGCATGGAATAGAATCGCAACTATTGTAGCGGTTACAGTAGAAGCGTCAACAGAGCATAAAAAATATTACCGTCCAAGAGAGAACTCCCAAAAACCTTGTTTTGAAAATTTTACTCTTAAAAAATAAGGATTTACAAACATTTTGCGGTAAAAAATCAGGTTTTTAAAAGTTTCCATAAAATTTTATTTTTCTGATTTATCTACTTTATCTATTCCGTTTTTATCTATTCCGGTAGTAATTGTCTATTGGGAACTTCTAAAAACCGTTTTTTGATTTAACCACAAAAAAATACGTCCGCAGATTACGCGGATTATCGCAGATTATTTTTTGATAATACGAAACAACAAAATAGACAAAAATTTTTAACTTTAACTTTATTTTTATTTCATATTTTCGTTATTTTATATTTTAAAAATCATCTGCGACAATCTGCGTAATCTGCGGACAATTTTATTTTTCTTCTCTGTGAACTCTGTGTTCTCTGTGGTTAATAAAAACAAATTTGTGGTTTTTAGAAGTTCTCTATTTTGTAATCGTTTTGTCATGTGAAATGATATTTTCTTACGCCCCGAAGGGCATTTCCAATGTAGCCGGCGGTTTTAACCGCCGGAACATTGAGTAAAATACAAAGAGCATCGCCGATTTTGCGGGGGCTTTACGTTTTTGTGCTGTTGTAATATAATGATTTGAAACTTTTGCTCCATTTCCAACCAATCAGGAGAATTATATGATTGTAACTACAAAAGATTTATTCCAACATGCTTACGGTAAATATGCTATTGGGGCATATAATATCAATAACCTTGAGCAAACTGTTGGACTGTTTCGCGGTAATCTTGGTAAAAAAGCCAAAAATGAAGATCCGGTTGATCATGCAACCAGTGCCCCGTTTATCATTCAGATTTCGCGCGGCGCACGTTCTTACAGTGATAAACGAATGCTTGAATCGTTAATTCGTGCGGCGGACGAAGTGTTCCCGGAAGCGATTTTCGCGGTTCATCTTGATCATGGTACAGAGGAAGCCTGCTATGATTGTATTGATAGCGGATTTTACAGTTCTGTTATGATTGATGCTTCCCATGAAGAGTTTGCCAAAAATGTCGAAATTACCAAAAAAGTTGTTGCTAAAGCCCACGCTAAAAATATTGTTGTTGAAGCGGAACTTGGACAACTTGGCGGAGTCGAAGAAGATGTTGTCGGAAGTGTGAAGTTGACGGATCCGGCTCAGGCGGCGGAATTTATTGAAAAAACCGGTGTTGATTCTTTAGCGGTTGCCATTGGAACTTCGCACGGTGCTTTCAAGTTTACCGGTAAACAAGGATTGCATTTTGATGTTCTGGAAAAAATTCAAAAGGCAATTCCCAAAAATTTCCCGTTGGTAATGCACGGCAGCAGCAGTGTTCCTCATGAATGGGTTGAGCGTATTAACAATGCAGGCGGAAAACTCAAAGATGCCAGTGGAGTTGATGAAAAACAATATTTGCCCGCTGCTAAACTTGGTGTGACCAAGATCAACATTGACACGGACGGACGTTTAGTTTGGTGTGCGATTCACCGCGAACAATTCCGTGATGATCCGGGCAATTTTGATCTTCGTCCGCCGGGGAAAATTTTCATGCAAGCGTATGCCGAATACATTATCCATAAAAACACGGTACTTGGCAGTACCGGACAACTTGATGGTGTTCGTGAAATGTTAAAAAGCACGAAAAAATCCGGCGGTTGTTGCTGTTGTGGACATTGATGTGAGGTTGAAACGCAGAAGAATTTTTAATTTTGGGATGTCCCAATTCTAATTTGGGACGTCCCATTTTTGGTTTGGAACGCCCCTGTTTTAATTTGGGAATTTTTCAAAACGCTGAATAATCGCCCGTTTTCGTTAGAAAATGTTCTTTTTTCAATCGGGATAATTCCTTTTTCAAAAATGGGAGTAATTATTCATCAATTTTATTTTTAATTATGGGAACTTCTAAAAACCACAAATATATTTTTATTAACCACAGAGAACGCAGGGATCACAGAGAAGGAAAGGTAGCCCCAATGTTTCGCCGTAAACATTGGTCGGCGTACTCGCCGACAGGTGAACCTGTTGTAATTCCCGATCAACCGTTGTGTCCCTTCGGCGAAGGGACGCCTGCCTAAAAAATCAGTTACCTTTTTAGGTTTAACTTTCTGCGATCCATTTTTTGAATGCTTCTTCGGGTTTTGCTCCGTGATGGACAACTTCCTGAACCGCTTTAATCATGGCAATAGGATTTTTCGCCTGAAAAATGTTTCGCCCCATGTCCACGCCCGCAGCACCTTCATTGATCGCACGGTATGCCATTTCCAGAGCGTCTTTTTCCGGCAATTTTTTACCGCCCGCAATAACAATCGGCACCGGCACAGAATTGGTAACTTGTTCAAAATCCTTTTCACAATAATATGTTTTAACCACATGGGCTCCGTTTTCCGCACAAACCCGACTCGCCATTGCCAAATAACGGGCATCACGTACCAATTCTTTACCCACTGCGGTTACGCCCATTGTCGGAATACCGAATTTCGTCCCCGCATCAACCGTTTGAGTTAAGTTCCGAATCGTCAATCCTTCGTGTTTCTGATCGCCCACCGCAACCATGACCGCAAGCAGTGAAGCATTCAACCGAACCGCTTCCTCTATGTCCATAATACATTCGTCATTGAGATCCGTTAAAATAGTTGAACCGGCTGAATAACGAAGCGAAACCGGTTTGTTGAATGTCGGCGGAACAACACTTCGCAATATCCCACGCGTACACATAATACAATCAGCATATTCAATTAACGGAACAATCGTTAAATCAATCCGCTCCAAACCGGAAGTCGGTCCCATAATATAACCGTGATCAAAAGCCAACATAACTGCTTTGCCGGATTGCCGGTTAAAAATTCGCGAGAGCCGATCTTTCATACCCCAATCAAGGTGCGCCAGACCTTTGAGATAATAACCTTCCGCCTTCTGCGGCGTACCAATTCCGAAATTTTTACCCGCCTGAACACTGTCATTGTCTGCCATAATTTTGGTTCCTTATTTAAAAATTAAAATTCTTGGGTTACAACAAATCTCAAAACAACAGCGATAATATAACATACTTCGTGAATAATGATAGTAGATGATCATTCCCGCCAATAAAAAATGTAATCATTCGGTAAAATATTGTGGGGGCGTTTGTCCGGCGGGTTAAAACCCGCCGCTATTTTGGAGGTTGTAGGCGGCGTTTTTATCTTATCAATAATCCGGTATTTTATATTTTAACGATGGAAATTATGGCGGATTATTGGGGAGGTAATTGATCTTGACCTGGTGGGAACAATTTCGTATTCTCTTTGAAACGAAAGTTTCAATTTTCCCTAAATTACCTAAACCAGTGCTTCGCGCTATAGAAATTGCCGGATTTAAGAGTTTCGCGGATCGTACCCGATTGGAGTTCGAGGACGGTATTACTGCGCTTGTTGGTCCCAACGGATCAGGGAAATCGAATATTGTTGATGCGGTTAAATGGGTTCTTGGCGAGCAGAGTATGAAAAAACTGCGTAGCAATGAATCAACGGATGTTATTTTCAATGGCAGTGCAGATCGTCCGCCGATGAGTTCCGCCGAAGTCACGCTGACATTCGACAACTCCAAAAAAATATTCAGTCTTGATACGCCGGAAGTTCATATCACACGCCGCGTTTATCGAAGCGGCGAAGGGGAATATCTTATCAACCGGCAAGCAACACGATTAAAAGATATTAAAGATTTACTAACCGGAACCGGTCTCGGAACACAAGCATACAGTATTATAGAACAAGGACGTGTTGAATCTTTATTGCAAAGCACCGCCGTGCAACGGCGAGTCATTTTCGAAGAAGCCGCCGGAATCAGCCGCTTCAACGCCAAAAAATTGGAAGTCCAACGCCGTCTTGAACGTGTTGAGCAAAATCTTGTCCGGTTGTCCGATATTGTTTCGGAAGTCGAGCATCAACTCCGTTCCGCCCGAAACCAGGCAGGAAAAGCACAACTTTATCGTCAATATACGCAACGTCTTCAGGAATTACGAATTCAATCCGGTTTGCTTGATTACCGCCAACGCTCCGTCCAATGCAAAGAACTGCAAACAGAAACCGATACGCTCAGCCAAACCGTAAATACTTTGACAGCCGATGTTGAAGAACAAGAAAAAAAACTGAATGATTTTGTTATTGAAATTGAAAAAACGGATCAGATTATTCGTCGTTTTGAAGGTGAAATGGCAACGAATCGGGAACGAATCGCCGGTGAAGAATCAACCATCGAACTCCAGTCGGCACAAGCAGAAGAACTCGAAGCGGAAATCACCCATCACGGACGACAACTCGTCGAACTCAATATCCGAAGTGTCGATATTGAAGGAATGATGCACAAAACAAACGACGATATTCGAAAAGCAAAACGTTCTACTACCGATATTACAGAATCGTATCAAAAACTTATCCGGCAAAGTGAAGAACTGGTTCTTTTTTGTAAGAAAAAACAAGACGAAAAAGACGCTCTCCTCAAAGAAGCCGAAACAAAAAACAGCCAAAACGCAAAACTTGCCGGTTCCATCAGCGGTCTGGAATCACGACTGGCAACTCTTGAACACAGCAAAGAACAAAACAGCAACCGGTTGGAAAAACTTAAAGTACAAAATCTCGAACTTGAATTGCAATCCAACACCATTCGTAATCTTGTTGAAAACCTGGAAGATTCCGTCCGCCAAAAACAAATTCAACTTGAAGAAGCCAGACAACGTAAAAATAACCGCATTCAACAATTAAGCCTTCTCACTCAAGAATTATCGGATCAAAAACAAAAACAAAGCGGAATGCGTGAACGAATTTCCGTACTGGAAGAATTGATTCGTAAAAATGAAGGGCTTAATCCGGGAGTTAAGGAGGTATTGCAGCAATCACATGATCCGCAAAGTCCGTTTCGTCATGTTTTCGGACTTGTTGCGGATTTGCTTCGTGTGGATGTTGAAGCCGCCTCGCTGATCGAATTGGCGTTGGGCGCAAACGCTCAATATGTTGTCGTTTCGCCCAAAGCGGAACTCTTTCGGCATATTGAACGTAACGCTATTCATTTTGCCGGACGTGTTGGTTTTATCTGGCTTGATCCGTTGCAAAAAGAAGCACCCTGGATGAAAGAAAAAGGATTTACCGGTCGTAACGGAGTTCTCGGACGGGCGGATCAATTTGTCAAAGTTGATCCGAAATTCGTTCATCTTGCGCAACGTTTATTGGGGCGGACATGGCTTGTTGACAATCTTAGTGTTGCGAGGCAACTTTACAAGGAAAGCGATGATCGGACAAATTTTTTAACTGTTTCCGGTGAATTGCTTACTCCTGACGGTGCTTTGATTGTTGGACCGCCGAATACTTCGTCCGGTTTGATCACACGCCGGAGCGAACTCCGAACTCTTTGCGAACAAATGAACATTCTGGATTCCGAAGTTACGGAAAAAGAGATGGCGGTTGCGGTTGCCAAAGAACGTGTTGCCGGTGACGAAACGGAAGTGGAAGAGGAAACGCGTGAACATCAGAAAACAGTTACAGAATACGACACGCAACGTTTGAAACTCTCCACCGCCGAAGAACGTCTCCGGCACGGTTTGGAACAGTTCCAACATCTTTTTGACGAAACCGAAAAACTTGATGCGCAAATTCGCCGTACCGCAGAAGAACTGGAACAAACGAAATTGTTACGCGAGGAGTTGAACGAGCAACTTGCGGACTTGGAAATCCGGCAGATGGAAGCCAAACAACAATTGGAAAAATCGGAATTGCAATATGCCGAACATCAACGGAAAACAACCAATATGAAAATCGAACTCGCCAAAAGTGAGGAGCGGCTTGATTTTCTCAAGGAACGCGTCCGGCAGTTTGAGGATCATCTTCAAGAACGTCAAAACTTGTTGGCGGAACATCAACGCCGCAGCCGATTGCTCAAAGAGCGTCATGAAGGAATTTTGTTGGCGATTCTCCGTATTGAATCGTGTCTTGCGACGCTTTATCTCAAAAAAGAATCAATGACTTGTGAGGCGGTTGGTTCGTATCGGGTTCGTCAGGAATTGAGTGACGGGCGTGCGAAGTCGCAAACGGAATTGAAACGGTTACAGCATGAACTCCAGAAAATGCGAACCAAAGTACATTCCAAACAAATCGAACTTGAACGTTGTATTCAGGAACAGAAAACACTCATCGACCGAATGCGTGAAGATTACGGCATTGACATTGTTGAACTTGACAATCAAACAACTGAAACCAATAAAAAGAATAACGAAAATGAAAAGAATAACGAAAATGAAAACGAAAACGAAACAATTTCTTCCGAACTTTCCGAAAATGAACTTTCCAATGAGGAACTTTCTAATGACGAACTTTCCAATGACGAATCTTCCAATAACGAACATTCCGATGACGAACATTTTTCTGTTAAATTTCCTGTTGGTAAAGAAATGTTATCGTCCGGCGATTATCAAAAGGAGATTGAAGATTTGCGTACTAAATTGCAACATCTTGGAAGTGTGAATCTTGAAGCGATTGAGACGTTGGAAGAATTGGAAACGCGTTACACAACTCTTTCCAATCAGTACAATGATTTAACGAGTGCCAAAAAATCTATTGAAAAGATTATTGAAAAAATCAACGGGGAAAGTCAACAACTTTTTGAGGAAACATTTAATGGAGTCAAGCAACATTTTCATGAGTTATTCCAACATCTTTTTGGTGGTGGTCATGCGGATCTTGTGTTGGAGGATTCGGAAAATATTCTGGAGAGCGGGGTTGACATTGTTGCGAAGCCGCCGGGAAAGGAGTTGAAGAGTGTCATGTTGTTGAGTGGTGGGGAAAAGACGTTGACTTGTGTTGCTCTGCTGCTTGCGTTTTTCCGTTACAAGCCGAATCCGGTTTGTATTTTGGACGAATGTGATGCGGCTCTTGACGAGGGAAATATTGACCGGTTTGTGAATGTTATAAAACAATTCCGTACAGCCACACAATTTTTAATGATTACTCATTCGAAAAAATCGATGGCGGCAGCGGCAACGATTTACGGTATTACGATGCAGGAATCAGGAATTTCGAAGCCGGTTTCTGTGCGTTTTGTTGATGTGGACGAAAACGGAAACTTACTCAAAGCCGCATAAAACTAAACGTCGCATAATTCCCGTACACTTTTGCTGCCTGCTAATAACGATTTGTTACCCGTTAATAACGCCGATTTTCGCAGAGGAACACAAATTATTTTTCTGCGTTTATCTGCGTCATCTGCGGTTAAAAAAACTGTCCTACAAAACCGATTTACAATTTGTTTTTGCCCTTTTTTCCCGTGTTTTTGGGCAAAAACGGCAAATTTCCGGCTTTTTAGTGTTTTACTTTTGACCAAAAAGTGTTTGCTTTTGAGCAATCGGTAATCACTTTTCGCCAATCGGTAATCACTTTTTGGTTATCACTAATCACGTTTTGGCAATAATTCCACCTGCAAAACTCTCCACTCTCCACTATCAACTATCAACTAAAATCTGACCCCTGCGGGGTTAAGATTAAAAAATCATCAACTGTACTAGAGACACAATACATTGCGTCTTTACGATTTAAACCTATTACCGTGAATGATTACTAATATTAAATATAAATAACGTTTCAATTCCAATTAAAAATTTCCTCTGTGTTCTCTGTGTCCTCTATGGTTAATAAAAATATATTTGTGGTTTTTAGAAGTTCCCCATGGTGAAAAGAAAATAGAATGTTATCTTGATTTCTATGCGTTGATAAATTAAATTGGAAATTCCGTTGAAAAATTAAATCAAAATTAAATTAAATTAAAATTAAAATGACAATGAGAGCATTTACTAAACACAATGGATTAGTTGTTCCGATGGATCGTAACGATGTTGACACGGACCAGATTATTCCGAAGCAATTTTTGAAACGAATTGAGCGTACCGGATTTGGTCGGTTTGCGTTTTACGATTGGCGTTACACGGACGAAAAACTAACCCCCAATCCCGATTTTGAACTGAATAAACCGGAATATCAAAACGCAACAATTTTGTTGACACGAAAAAATTTTGGTTGCGGTTCCAGCCGTGAACATGCACCTTGGGCGTTGGATGATTTCGGTTTTCGAGTTATTCTGGCGTCGGGATTTGCAGATATTTTCTACAATAATTGTTTTAAAAACGGGTTATTACCGATTCGGCTTTCAGAAGAGACGATTGACGAATTGTTCCGGCGTGAAACGGCAAATCGTCCGTTCAAACTGACTGTTGATCTGGAAAACTGTTGTATTTCAGACGAAAAAAATCGGACAATTCCGTTTGAAATAGACGATTTCCGCAAACAACGTTTAATTCAAGGATTAGACGACATCGGTTTGACACTTCAAAAAGAACACAAAATCACCGAATACGAAAAAATACACGGAATTATTTGATGGATTTTTGGTTCCGCTTATCACTTCAGAAACGGCTCGGAATTATTGCAATAATTTTATTGATTATTGCGGTTATTTCGATTGCGCTTTGGACAAATGATCCGGCGCATAATCGTCCGGTTGCTTCACTAATTCGATTATCTCCGATTTTGTTTCTGCTTTGGCTGGCGTGGGCGGATTTACGAAAAGTTCCATTTTGGGCGTGGCTGGTCATGCCGGTCGTCATAATCCTTTGTGCTTTCAAACCCAAACTATGGTTTGTTGTAATTCCATTTACGTTTTTCGCCTTGTTCGTTATGCCTAAGAAAAAGAAAAAATAAAGTAACTTCCAATAAAAGAACACAGAATTTACAGAAAAAAATTGTCCGCAAATTTCGCAGATTATCGCAGATGAATCTTAAAATATAAAATAACGAAAATATGAAATAAAAATAAAGTTAAAGTTAAAGTTAAAAATTTTTGTATATTTTGTTGTTTCGTATTATCAAAAAATCATCTGCGATAATCAGCGGAATCTGCGGACTTGTTTCTTTTGTCTGTATTCTCTGTGGTTGTGGTTAAATTAAAAAGCGGTGATTAGAGTTACCTAAGGAGGTATTCTTTGAACGAAAACGAATCAGCCAATAACGAACAGCCAAAACCAAAATCAACACCGGTTGCGGCGAATCCGGTAAATCCGGCGGCGGTGATTATTGTTACGAATCAGCCGAAACGAAAAAAAAATTCCGGCTCCAAAAAAACAAAACTAAACTCCTCTTATGAACCGCAAAATCTGTTTTCCGATGAAACAGCAATTTTTTTACTTCGTCTCATCAAAGGTAAAGATAAACTTCCTCAAAAAATAGTTTTTCCCAAAAAGTTAAGACAACCGAAAACTGTTTCAGAAAACATTTCTAAAACAATTTTTGACGCAAATTCTAAAACAATTCCTGAAACGGTTCAAGAAGAACAGCAACAATATTTGCAACCGGAAAAACAGCGGGATGTTCAGGAAGAATTAGCGGCGGCGATTCGTGAAATTCTTTTGCCTTGGGTTTGGAGTTTTCTTTTTCACGTTTGTTTATTTATTTTTCTTGCGATTCTTTTTTTTCAGAAAAGTTCAAAGGATTCGTTCACGATCATTTTGGGTATTGATGAGGTTCCGGTGAATTTTGTTCGGGATTTTCCGCTTGGTTTGGAATCTTCGGAGGCTGAAGTTTCGACGATTATTGTTCCGCAGGAATTACCGCCGGTTGAAATGCCGAAAGCGGTGCCGTTGAAAGTGGAAACGGTTATTGAAAGTGAGCCGGTTCATGCAACGGAAAATTCGCCGGAGATTCCGACGGGATTTAGTTTGTCGAGTCGTGAAATCGGCAGTCGGGCGAATATTTTGGGCAAAGGCGGCGGAAGTAGTCAGACGGACGAATCGGTTATTGCTGCGCTTCGTTGGTTGGTTCGTGTTCAGATGCCGAATGGTTCATGGTCGCTTTCGGGTCCTTATCGTGATGCTGCGCCGCGAACCCGTGATAATCGTAACGCCGCAACCGCTATGGCGTTATTAGCGTTTCAGGGTTATGGTGTAACGCCTGATGCGAAACATCCGCAACTGATTGAGTTTAGCAAATCGGTTCGAACCGGCTGGGACTGGCTTTTTCTGCAACAAAATTCTGAAGACGGTTGTTTTTTTCGGGAGGGGCTGGCTCATTATGAGCAACGTTTTTACACGCATGGTCTTTGTACGATTGCGCTTTGTGAACGGTTGGCAATGACGCAAGATCAGACACTTCGTGAACCGGCGCAGCGGGCGATTGATTATTGTTTGAAACACCAGAGTATTGAGGGCGGATGGCGTTATCGGGCGGATCGTTTCCGGTCGGGATCGGATGTTTCTGTTACGGGTTGGATTGTATTAGCGTTACGTAGCGGCGAGGCGGCGGGTTTATCGGTTCCGCCGGAGATTTACCGAAACATTATGAAATATCTTGATTCGGTCAGCCGTAACAACGGCAGTCAATACATTTATCGGGAACAAGAACCGGAATTTCGGATTTCCATGACGGCGGAGGCGTTGCTTTGCCGTGAATTACTTGGCTGGAAACGAAATGATCAACGTCTTGAACAAGGTATTCGGATTTTAATCAAACCGGAACATCAACCGACATTCGATGAGCATTACAAACGGGATGCGTATTATTGGTTTTACGCAACGCAAACGTTACATCATTTTGGCGGCGAACCATGGAAAATCTGGAACAACCGGATGCGTGAACTTCTCGTACAACATCAGGAAAAACAAGGCTCCAACGCCGGAAGTTGGAATCCGAATCTTCCCGTACAAGATAAATGGGGAACTCATTACGGTCGTCTTTACACCACATGCCTGTTGACTTACATTCTCGAAGTCTATTACAGAAATTCGGGAATTTACACAATGACGGATTAAGATTAAGGTTAGGCGGTTGACTTCTGATCGTCTTTCCGGTAAACTTCGCAAATGATTCAACTACGATACGTTTTTGTTTTTACCGTGCTGTGTCACGGAAAACGTGTTGCGGAAAAATTAATTTAACTGTTCACATTTTAATTTTAGTAACTGCTTCACTATTTTTATTTAACCACAGAGACTACAGAGTTCACAGAGGAATTTTTAATTGGAATCGAAACGTTATTTAAAATCAAAACATTATTTAATATTATAATTGCCTTTTGATCTAAAATATTTAAAAAATTATTCTCTGTGAACTCTGTGTTCTCTGTGGTTAATAAAAAATAAATTTGTATTTTTTAGAAGTTCCTTTTAACAATTAAAAAAATAAAATGAAAATGAAATTAAAATACGGTTATATTTTTATTGTATTTGTTTTATTAAATTTTGTATCGTTTGTTGTGGCGGAAGA
>JAISNF010000347.1 GCA_031276415.1 Planctomycetaceae bacterium | reverse complement strand
GGAATCTGACTAACCAGCCGCCCGATTTTCCAATCCCGAAGCGAAACGAAACCAACAATTTTGTAACCAAGTTCGGGATGTTCGTAAAGTTCTTGCGCTAACAGAACACCTTGATAATTCGCCCCGATAATAAGTGTTTTTTTATAACTCTTTTGCGTAAATCGCGGCAATATTTCTTGTTGCAAAATTCGCCAGCCGAAACGAACCGTGCCAATTAAAAAGATCGTAAAAAGACAATCCATCACAGGAACTGTTCGCGGCAAACGCACGCCCCACACATATAGTGCCAAAACGAAAAATCCAACCGACGCAAAAACCGAACTCTTGACCAGAACCTGAAAATCTTTAAATGTTGCGTAAAATCCGTAAGCGTGAAAATGGCGGTGAAGGAAAAATATCAACATTTTCAGTAACAAAACCCACGAAATACTTTGATAACAGAGCGAAAATCCGTTATGCTTCCAGTCAAAATCGTACCGAAACGCAAACGCCAACCAATACGCAAGAGCAAATAACGTCATATAAACCGTAACTGTAATAAACCGTCCGGTCAACCAGCGTATTGTATGTCCAATGTTACGTTTCGATTCCATTCGAATTATAAATCCTTTAATAATTGTTTAATTTATTTTAGCCTACTTTTTTATTTCGTTTGTTTCGTGTTTTTCTGGAACCAGTTTTTCTGGAACCGGCAAACGATTTGTGATTGATTGCCGCTTCAATTCCTTCATTTCGGTAACGACGGCAAACGTTGTAAATCGTAGCACCGCGAACACCGATATTTGTTGCAATTTCAATACTATTCGCCGAATCGCGTAATTTATCAACTTGCAACAATATTCTTGCACGGTTAATCAGACGCGGTGTTCCATTTTGTGAATTGATAATTTGTTGCAGGAATTGCCGTTCTTCCGGTTTTAAATTGATGTCATAAAATTTCGGTTTTGAAGTCCGTGTTCTTTTTTGTGCAGGTTTGGAAATATCATCGCAACCGCATAAAACAGTCTCTGTCACCCCGCGTTTCGCGTAACGTTTACAAACAGAACATACCGTTTCATGATTTGTCCCAACCAATTTGACAATATCCGTATTATGTAAATTCCGTCCGTTTTCGTCGGCATTCAACAAAATCAATGCCCGACGGCGAATATGTTCACGGCACGTTGTTGTTGCAATATTTTTGAGCCATAATTGTTCTCCCGTCTTCAGTCTGACCGGACAATTTCGGAACGGAATTAAACTTCGATGCGTCGTTAAATTCAAAACCGATTCCAAACCTTCCGACATATATTTTTTACAAACTTTCCGTACAATTTTTCGATCTGCCCCTGTTTGTCCGGCAATATCATCCCAAACAATTTCCGTACCGGAAACATCCGCCGCTAAAAGAATTTTCGCACGAGTATGATTCCACGAATATGTTACATCCTGTTTCAATAACGCTTGTAAACGAGAACGGTCTTTCTTGCGTAATTTGAAACGGAATGTTTGTCGTTGTTTCAATATTCCATTCAGTCCGTTTTTAAGATAAGACCGAATTATTTTCGTAACCGTCATTTTTGTACAACCGGATTCTTTCGCAATTTCCGAAACATCCGCATTGTTACCATCCTTGTCTGCCTTGAAAAGAATGTCTGCAAACTTTCTGTTCTGTTTATAATGATTCAGAGGATGCTGCGAATCATTGATAATTTGTTGCAATAAAGATCGTTCCTTGCTCTTCAAACGGACAATTTTTGTGAAATGGCTTCCGTAAAGCGATGTCCGCAATCCTTCATCCCTGTAACACGAACAGATTCGTCTGACCGTATTGCTCGTAACATTAAACAATTCGGCAATTTCACGAACACTAATTTTCGTACCATTCAGATTTTTCGTGCATAATGAATCGACATGCAATAAAAGTTGCGCCCGCAAAATCCGGCTCGGCGAACCGCATTGTTGTTGCACAATATCGCACATCTTAGCACGATCAACCTCTGTGAGACGAACATAACATTTTTGTTCCGTCAACATAACCAATCCCAAGTTAATTCCCTACAAAAATCCGTTACCAAAAATAGGCAAGCGGAGGAACTTAACCGGAAAGTACACGTACACTAGGACTCTCTAGTGTTCAGAAAATTCATAAAACATTGCCGTTCTAATAATGCCGCAAGCGAGCAGATCGCAGCAAAGAGAATGACAATCGGAAAAAATCAGAAAAATCAAAAAAATTTTCGGTAAACAGAAAAAACGATATGAAAATAGAACGTAACTCTTTGTATTTTCGTGAGTTATAACTTTTTTAGAAAAAATAAAAAAATTCCTGAAAATAACGATTTTGGGCTTGCGGAATTTTCGATAAAGTATTATCATTACGCCCGTTGTTCGGATGATAACAAAATTTTCGATTTTGCTACCCACCGAAACGAACCGGAAGTATCAGAAAATATTGTGTTGCTAGAAAGGTCTAGCGTCCCCTCAAATTACATTCCGGTTTGGTTCAGATCGTAATGAATATTCCGAATTTACGTTTCGCTCATTTCTCATTTTTGAACAGAAACAAATCGGTTCAAACCGTGAAAATCAAGGGATTTTTCACCTCTGAGTCGATAATCTTCTTGCCCGTGAAATTTTGAATCGTATTCTTAATAGCAACGTGAACCGCATCAATCCACAGTTTATTAGTCAGAATTTTTTGCGAAATTGTCTGCAAAACCTGTTTTTCGGCAAATAATCTCGGCAAGAATGTCCGATTTTTACAATGCTCAAAGATAAATTGTTCGTTGTTCAGACGAGGAAAGTGATCCGATGGATTAAAGGATTAAAATTGCGATGGGATCATAATTCCGATGGGTTAAAACCCATCGCTACATTGGAATTGCCTCCGATTGAGGGCAACATACAAGAAATAGTTGATAGTGGATAGTTGATCGTGGAGAGTTTCGCAATGCGGAATTATTTACCCAAACATTTTTAATTACGCATTGCGAAACTCTCCACTCTCCACTCTCCACTCTCCACTATCCACTATCAACTCTAATTACTGTTCTGTTTTTTTTCCGAACAGGCGGGAAAAACCGAAACGAATGTCAATTACCAAACTCATCATTAACGGAACAACAAAAAGAGAAAAAAGTGTTGAGCAAATTAAACCGCCAATAACTACCGAACCAATACCACGATATAACTCACTGCCGGCACCCGATTTCACCACAAGCAGCACCATCCCAGTAACCGCCGCCGATGTTGTCATGAAAATTGGTCTGATTCGCGTCCGAACCGCCTCCCGAATCGCTTCCCGATAACCCATCTTTTCAATAATGTCCGTTTCCGATTCTCCTCGCCCCTTCATAAAATTCAACGTTTGATGAACCAACAAAATAGCATTGTTCACAACAACTCCAATCAATAAAATAAATCCAAGCATCGTCAATGTGTCCATCTGCTGCGTCGGATCATAATAGTTGATAATCGCCAACCCAATAAAACCACCAACCATCGCAAATGGAACACTAAACATAATCACAAATGGATACAGAAAACTTTCAAATAAACCCGCCATCAAAAGATAAGTAATCAAAAGTGAAAGAAAAAACCGTGACGAAATCAAATTAATAACGGATTCTAAATTAAATCCCGTCCACGCACCTAACATCGCCCTCCGCGTTTGCGAAAGTTTGTCGGCATTCCCCGATAATTTGACAAACGTGTCCGGCGTCATACCACCTTCACGATGCGACTCCTCGACAATTTTCATAATCTGCGTCTGAGCCGTCTCCAACGCCACTTCAGGCGGCGGAATCACCGTAAGACGAATCGCCCGCTCCTGCTCCACACGACGAATTTGTTGCGAAGCATCCGCCTTCAGAAAACTAATTAATTGACCAATCGGCATCAATTGACGTTGCCCGCTATTGTCCAGAATCGAAACAGGAAGCGTCTCAAATTCGTCCGGCGTTATCGGAATATCCGGATCACGAATTAATGTTAAATCAATATTGTCGCCCTCATAATCAAAATCGCCCACATAAATTCCGTCAATCATTGCCCGCGAAGTATAAGCCAACGATAAAACACTTAATCCCAATTCCTTTGCCCTAACCTGATCAACAATAATCTCCCATTCGGGACCGTTCAAATCATAATTCGCCGGTTCACTCCGAACTCCGGCACGAGAAAATACACCAACAAGCCGCTGTTCCAAATAATTGGTTGAATCGCGAAGCCGCTGCATATCGGAACCAATAACCTCAATCTGTACAGAATTGGAACCGCCGCCGCGCCGCCCGAAAATCCCTTGCTGCAAGGCATTACCGGAACATCCGGGAATCGTGTTCATCATCGTATTCAAAAGAACCTCAAGCGGTTTCACTAAATTATCGTCCTTGCTTGTTACATTCATAAAAACGCCCTGATTCCGAACCACAATATAAAAACTTTTAATCGGCGGTATTTTAGGAACAATTTTCTTGGTTCGCGTATCGACAATTTCCCGAATCGCAGAAGATTCTTCAATTGTCCGGGCTTCCCAATACGGTCTCAAAAATTCTTCGGCACGCCGACCAACCAGAACATTTTGCTGAATCGAATACGCCGGCGGAAGAAGCATGTTGCCGTTCAAGACGTTTTTGTTACCTGTCGGAAGATAACTCGCCGGCGGCATCAGATTAAAACTTAAAAATGTTGCAGCACCGGAAATAAATACAATAATCAAAACCCTTATCCAAATACCCGCCAAACTTCGGAACGTCAGAAGATACACCAAATGAGCAAAACCTTCCGAAAGTTTTTGGCAAATTACCGTCAAACCAAACAAAGAATGAATAATACTGTAAACATAATGATGTTGCTGTTTCGGTTTTTCGCGAAGCAAACTGACGGCGCAAACCGGAATTACCGTAACTGCGACCAGTAACGAAATCAGAACCGACGCTGAAACCGCAATAGCAATATCGTAAAAGAGTTGACCGGATTCTTCCTGAATCGTTAAAACGGGGAAAAAAACCGCAACCGTTGTTAATGTTTGCGCTAAAACGGCGCCCCAAACTTCACGGCTTCCTTCGTAAGCGGCAACAAGAACAGTTTTACCCATGTGAAGATGCCGATCAATATTTTCCAGAACAACAATAGCACAATCGACCACCATTCCAATTGCAAAAGCAAGTCCGGCTAACGAAATAACATTGATATTACGACCGGTAGCATAAAGAATCACAAAAGTTCCGATAATTGAAATCGGAATCGCAATAGAAATAATAAATGTCGGACGAAAACTTCGTAGAAAAAGCAAAAGTACAAAAATTGCCAAAATACCGCCTTCGTACATATTTTGGCGAACTAAAGCGACAGCGTTGTTAATATAAAGGGAATCGTCGTACAATAATTCAAATTTGATTTTGTAGCGGTCATTTTTATAAAGAGAGAGCAATCCGCCGGGTTTGGAGATTTCTTTACCGATACGATTTACTTCTTGCATAATACTTAGGACGTTGGCGCCGGTGTCGCGGCGAAAATACATGGACATAGAAGTCCGTCCCATACTTTGATTGAAATACGTATTCTTTTTTAAGGCGAGACAAGGTGTAGCAATATCTTTGAGATAAATTGGGGCGCCGTCAACATATTTAACAATGACGTTACGAATTGGTTCTAAAGAGTCGTAGCGTCCCAGAACCCGAAACCGAATATCTTGACGACCGTTGGACAAATCGCCGGCGGACTCATTGAGATTATCATTCATAATAGCAGTCCGAAGTTCATCGACGGAAATACCGGCTTGTGCCAAAACGACCGGATCGAACCGAACCTGAACTTCGTGTTCGCGTCCGCCGTAAACATCAACTTGAGCCAAACCTTTGATACGTTCAAAGGCTGGTTTAACGAAACGGTCAGCGTAATCATAAAATTCTGCCATTTCAAATTCGGGATTATTTTGTGAGGTGAACAATCCAAAGGCGATAGCCTCATCGGTATTTGCGCTGGCGGCTCGAATAACCGGACGTTCTACATCATCGGGATAGCGTGGAACTTCATTAAGACGGTTGGAGGTTTCCTGAACAGCGCGGCTCATATCGTAACCGACGGTAAATTCGAGTTCGATTCTACCTTCGCCTAATTGTGCGGTTGAGGTCATTTGGTAGAGTCCTTGCAGCGTTTTGAGTTTTTTTTCTTGTTCCATGAGAATGGATTTTTCAACTTCTTCGGGGCTTCGTCCTTGCCAGGTGGTGCGGATTGTAACGACTGGTCGTTCCACATCGGGGGTCATTTGGACGGGTACAGCGGTTAGTGCCAGAACCCCAAAAAGAATGGTCAACAAAACTCCAACTGCAACCTTAACAGGATTGTTAATCGAGAATTTAATAATATCCATAATATTTTAATTACATAATATTTTAATCAAGATCGTGCTAATCAAGATTGTGTACAATCGTAAAAAATCGAATGAGTTCGTATTTTATCCGAAACAGAAAGCGGTTACAAGAGAGCAAAAAAAACGCACAAAGAGTTTCGCAATACGCTGATGAAATCTCTAAACGATGATTAGCAGGTACTTCTAAAAACTCAAATTTACTTTTTAAAACCACAGAGAACACAGAGTTCTTCACAGAAAGGAATTTTAAAAAATTATTTTAGACCAAAAGTCAATTATAATATTAGGCAATTTTTTAAAAACCTTGTTTTTAAAAAATTCACATCCTTAAAAATAAGGACTTGTAAATTTGTAAATATTTTTCGTCTAAAAAGTTGTTTTTTAGAAGTTGCCGGTTGATAGTGGAGAGTAGTTAATAGTTGATAGTTGATAGTGAATAGTTAATAGTTGCGCAAGCGTACTATTTTACCAAAACGGTTTTAATCCGCATTGCGGTAAACCTCATTTTCACCTAATTTTTCTTTACAAAACAACCTCAGTAGCAAAAGATACAACACAGACTAACCTCGTTACCTCATTAACAAAATTAACCGGTTGTATTTTAGCAATGAGGTAATGAGGTTTGTGTTGTGGGAAATTCATGGCTACTGAGGTTGTTTTGTTAGGAAAATTAGGTGAAAATGAGGTTGGTTGGTAGTGAATAGTGAATAGTTAATAGTGAATAGTTATTCAGTTAGGCGACCTTGTTTATTGTTGTGGGCGGTTATTTTATTTTTGTCTTTAATTTTATTTTCAATTTTAGATTGGGGCTGGTATGGAACAATCACAGAAAAAGCCTGAAACATGGTGGACACGTCCTTGCGGCGGGTTTGAAGTGTTATGGCATGCGGTTCCGCTGATTATTTCGAGCGGTTCGATTTCCTTTATGAATTTTACGGATCGGATGTTCCTGATGTGGTATGACCCTGATTCGATGACCGCCTCCATGCAAGGTATGATGTTATTTTGGTCGGCAGTGGCAATTCCTGTTGCCATTGCAACCTTCGTTACAACCTTTGTCGCCCAATATTATGGCAGCGGTCATTATCGGCGGATTGGTGCTGTTGTCTGGCAGGGAATATGGTTTGGTTTTGCGGTTGTACCGTTTTTGTTTCTTCTTGAACCGTATTTGATTCATCTTTTTGTTTTATTTGAACATGATGAAAATCTTGTCCGGTTGGAACGAATTTATTTCAACTATCTTCTTTGGGGAAGTGCCGCAACAATAAGCGGAGAAGCCGCTGCCGCATTTTTTCGGGGGCGCGGCAAAATGCAAATCGAGATGTACAATAACTTATTTTGTGTGGTGCTGAATATTTTTCTTGATTATTGTATGATTTTCGGCAAGTGTGGATTTCCGGTTTGGGGGCTTGCGGGTGCGGCGGTTGCGACAATGATTTCGCAATGGGTTCGTTTGATTATTTATGTTGTGTTAATATTTTTTGCGGATTGGCGTGAAAAGCGGTATGCGGTTTTGGAGGGGATGAAGTTGGATTTTCCGTTATTGGGGCGGCTTTTGTATTATGGAACGCCGAGCGGTTCGTACACTTTTATTGACACGGTAACATTTACATTGTTCCTAATGATTATCGGCGGATTGGGAGAATTGGCAAGAAACGCAACCACGATAGCCTTTACGTTAAATTCTTTAACATTTATTCCGATGTTGGGGATTGGCATTGTGGTTACGTCGATGGTCGGCAATCAATTGGGCAATAATCGTCCTGATTTAGCGAGACGTGTAACGAACACCTCTTTTATTATTGGTTGTATTTATTCGGGATTTTTTGCGATTTTATTTCTGCTGTTGCCGGATTTTTTGTTATCGGCATTTTCGGCGTTTTCAACACCGGACGAATTTGAATCGATTTATCATTTAACGGTTATTCTTCTTCGTTTTATTGCGTTGTATATTTTCTTTGACAGTTGCGCATGTATTGCCGTATCGACGTTACGTGGAGCCGGTGACACTGTATTTGTGATGCGTGTTGTACTTATTGTTGCGCCGCTTTTGCCGTTGATATGTTTTGCCGGTGTTCATTATTTTGGTTTGGGGTTGATATGGTGCTGGATTATTCTAACTGCCAATGTTGTTCTCTATTTCATTTTTTTCACATTCCGTTTTCTGGGCAAAAAATGGGAATCGATGCGTGTTATCGAAAAAGAATTGCAAAATAGATAATTGTCCGCAGATGACGCTGATAAATTTTTCCGCAGATAACGCAGATTTTCGCAGATAATTTATATTTTATTCTTCTTCGAATTGTCCTGAAATTGTTTGACCGCAGAATCGGCAGCAGGATTCCGTGTCAATATTGTATTCGTCAATCCGATAACGATTACGCGAAATAACCGATTGACGGCATTGCGGGCAGTAAGTTGTTTGCCCCGCCGGATCGTTAATGTTGCCCGTGTAAACAAAACAAAGTCCCGCCGAATGCGCAATTTCACGCGCCCGAAATAATGTTTGAGGCGGAGTTGGCGGCAAATCGGTTAATTGATACGCCGGATGGAACGCCGAAAAATGAACCGGCGTCTCCACCCCAAGATTTCGTACCAACCATTGCGAAAGTAACTCAATCTCCGCATCCGAATCATTGAGCGTTGGAATCAAAAGTGTTGTTACCTCAAACCATGTTGTCGATTGACGGGCAAGATAACAAAGCGTTTCCAAAACCGGCTCCAAACGGCTGTTGCAGTATTTTTGATAAAATTCGTCCGAAAACGATTTAAGATCAATATTGACCGCATCAATTTGATCGAAAAAAGTTCGGCGTTCATTTTCAGCGATGAAACCGTTGGATACGGCAACCGTTTTAATTCCCTCACGCCGGCAAAGCCGAGCAACATCAAGAACGTATTCCGCCCCAATAATAGGCTCATTGTACGTAAACGCAACACTTCGGCATTGAAAATGTTTTGCCAAATCAACGATTTCCTCCGGTGTTGAACTCTTTTTGAGCAACGACAAATCCCGTGAATGCGCCGTTGACCAATTTTGACAAAAACGGCAACCAAAATTGCACCCAATAGAACCAAACGACAAAACCTGAGAACCCGGATAAAAATGATTGAGCGGTTTTTTCTCAATCGGATCAATTGCTAATCCGGTGTTTTTGCCATAAGCGAGCAAAACAATTTCACCGTTCCGGCATGTCCGAATACCACAAAATCCGAATGCCCCTTCCTTGATTGAACAATAACGCGGACAAAGATTACATGTTACCATTCGATCATTTGCTTGGTTGTTTGATTGCTTGATTTTATACGTGAAAATAAAAAACCGTCGGGTCAATCCGTTGAACCGACGGTGAAACTCCACATCCGATACAAAATACCAAATGAGAAGATCGGAAAAGAAATCCTTTTCTTTTTCCTGAATTTTCGAAGTGTTCCTTTGCATCCTTACATTGGAAAACACTACGCAGACCGCAGGTCAAGCCCTCAAAGCCGCCCAAATGCACGTCCGATTAACGCCACACATCCTTGCATGACATCATTTTCATGATTGCAACAAGATATGAAAATTCGCCGTTTCGGTCAAGACGAATTTACACGGTTTTTCCGACTTTTTAAAAAATTCTTTTTTATTTAAGCATTTTATTTAACCACAGTAAGGAAACTTGTCCGCAGATGATTTTTTAGTTAATAGTTAATAGTTAGTAGTGAATAGTGTTCGCAATGCGGAATTATTGACGTTGTGGTTATAATTCCGCTTGCGAACTATTCACTATTCACTACTAACTATTAACTATAAAATTATTGGAATACAAATTTTCCGTCCTCGAAATCCACATGGGCGGTTGATTTTTCATCGCTTTGATGTTGCAAAAGCAATACCGCCAGCGGATTTTGAATTTGCCGTTGGATAACCCGTTTCAACGGACGTGCGCCAAACGTCGGATCATATCCCCGCTCCGCAACTTCCAATACAACACGGTCGGAAATTGTCAGCGTAACATTTTGTTTCTCCAGTTGCTTTTTCAACCGCTCCAACTGTAACTCAACAATTTTAGTAATCTCATTGCGGTTCAACGGATGAAAAATAATAGTCTCATCTATCCGGTTCAAAAATTCCGGCAGAAAATGTTGATGCAATAAATCTTTCACCGCTTCCTGCATTGTTTCCTCCGAACCATGTTCGCGGGCAATTTCCTGAATCACCTGACTGCCGATATTCGAAGTCATAACAATAATCGTGTTCGTAAAATCAACCGTGTGCCCCTGATTATCGGACAAACGCCCATCGTCAAGAACTTGAAGCAATACATTGAACACGTCCCGATGAGCCTTTTCCATCTCGTCAAACAACACAACACTGTACGGACGCCGCCGAACCGCTTCGGTAAGCATTCCGCCCTCGTCGTAACCAACATAACCCGGTGGCGCACCAATTAGCCGGCTCACCGAATGTTTTTCCATAAATTCACTCATATCAATTCGAATCATAGCGTTCTCATCGTCAAACATGGCTTCGGCAAGAGCCTTGCAAAGTTCCGTTTTGCCCACTCCGGTCGGTCCCAAAAACAGGAACGAACCAATCGGACGATTCGGGTCTTGCAATCCGCTACGGCTTCGGCGTACCGCATTGGAAACAGCATCAACCGCTTCGTTTTGCCCAACAAGACGGCGATGAAGACGTTCTTCAAGAACAAGCAGTTTCGTGCGTTCCGTTTCCATCATGCGGCTAATCGGGATTCCCGTCCAACTGCTGACAACTTCCGCAATCTCATCAGGACCAACAACCTGACGCAATAAACGGCGTTTTGATGATTGTGTTTGGGGTTCCTCCGATGAATTTTCTTTTTGTATTGTTAAATTTTTCATAGTCATAAATAGTCATAAAAAGCCGGCAGATTGAATCCGCCGTTTAAGTTTTTACTAAAACATCGTACATTGCAGCCGGAAAATCCGCTTATTATCAAAAAGACAATACGGCAAAGTTCAAAGATTTTACGGTAAAGTCTGAAGATATTGTGGTCATGTTTTTCAAGACTGAGGGGCAATTTTACAGAAAATACAAGACAAGTCCAGAATCTATGAAATATTTTTAGAGAAATTGACCAACAACCTCACCAAATAGTGAATAGTTAGTAGTTTATAGTTAATAGTGTTTCGCAATGCGGAATCTTTAGCAAAACATTTTGGTAATAATTCCGCTTGCGAACTATTCACTACTAACTATTCACTATTGGGAACTTCTAAAAACCTAATTTTTATTTGAAAAATCGTTTGCAAGTCCTTATTTTTTAAGGATACAATTTTTAAGAAACAAGGTTTTTAGAAGTTCCCTATTTTAAAATTCTCTTGGTTTGAATTCTTTTGGGATATCGATTTTGACGGTATCACCTTTTTGTGTAATAACAAAGAATCCTGATTTAAGGGCTGATTCTTTAACTTGTTTTGGGAAGATGGCACCGGCAAGAGCACCGCTTAATGTTTTGATATTTTTGGTAGGGTCATGCTCATAATATTTGCGGATATTGAGCATTTTTGTCAAGAGTTGTTTAACATCTCGTTCTTCTGGTTTTACTTTAATTTCAATGACAATAATGTTAGTGGGGTTTTCGAGTAAAATATCGGCTTGGGCGACAACGATTCCATTTTGTTTGAATTTAAAACCGAAGGGATGGGTAACCTCATCGAAGTGATAACCCAATTCGCTGAAACGTTCTGCGATTCC
>JAISNF010000185.1 GCA_031276415.1 Planctomycetaceae bacterium | reverse complement strand
ATTAAACCATAACCGTCATTGATGATATTGAGACTTTTAGGATTTACAGCACAACTCGGTGAATTCGGCGGAAGAATGGTACAAAAACCTGAAAAAGCAAGACGTCCATCATCAATTCTTATACCTCGTTGGGAATCAGGATCAACTCCAGATTGGAAAAAATTCGGATTAGCCGGATCGCGTTTATTAAAACAATAGTTTTTGGGATTATTATGAATATCTCCGCCGCAATCAGTTGCAATTCCGCCGCGAATTGCATTATCACTGGTATCTTTGGGAGTTGCCGATTCGCTAATCGCAACCGTATTCGATGTACCATCGTTGATAGCACCAAGTTCTTTCCACTTAAACGGTGCAAATGGAGCACGATTTGTTGCCGCATCATAGTCAGCGACTCCTGGTGCACTGTATGGAGGAGCATAATGATTTCTTTTTACAGTGTCGGCTGCACTATACATAATGTTGCACCGTGAAATTGGATTGGTTCCGGCAATGCCAAGGTTATAACACTGCCCCAAATATGGATCGGAGGGGCAACAAAATGTTTTGAATGTAACATTGTTCATTGCCGGAGATGCGGCGGTCGAAACTGGTGAGAATGTTGATAAACCGTAAATGGTTGTATCATACGCAGCCTGTTGTTCCATAAATGGAAACAGGATAAAACTCATTGATCCGTAGATATAACTTGGATTCAATGGCATGTGGTAACGTGTTGCCGGAAGTGATTTGAGAGTATCGTGATAGTTATGCAATCCTATCAAATACTGTTTCATGTTGTTGGTACAGGTCATTCGTCTTGCAGCCTCCCTAGCCGCTTGAACGGCAGGCAACAGTAACGCAATTAACACGCCGATAATTGCAATCACTACGAGTAATTCTACCAACGTAAATCCCTGAAAGAGTCGTACTTTCATTTTTGTTCTCCTTTAAAATAGAGATATTGAAATTTTACAGATTACATAACAAATAATCTGTTTTTGTTACAAAGTGGGGGAAAACTCAACGCCGAGAAACGGCAACAGAAATATCGCTCTTACGATTAGGAGCGACACGTTATTATGGACAGGTTTATTCCCACCAACGAAAGTGGTGCATTACAGTTTTAAAATGTAATGCTGAATTATACCTATGAGATTATACGCGACGCTCCCTTAGCGGGAGTCACGTAACTCTAAACTTCACAGTAATTTTCTACACTGAAAATACGTTGATCTTGCAGAAAATTACAGTTCGCCTATGCGATTTGATAACAGTTGACGTACTCGATTTTTTTAATACCCAAACAAAAATTCGGGCGATTTATTTTTTAAATTGTAATTTGGTCTCCAAAATTTAAAATAAAAATTCAGAAATTAATTGTTCGTGATTATACACGCCCCGTTAAACCTGTCAACATCAATACAAAAATTTTTTCTTTCGCATGTTTTGTTGTTTCGTATTCTCAAAAAAATTATCTGCGTTTATCTGCGAAATCTGCGGACAATTTTATTTAAAAATAATCTGCGGACTATTTTAAAAATAAACTGTGCTTAGATAAAAAGGCGGTTATTAGAAGTTACTTATTGTTTGTTTTTTGAGTTTTTTTATTTTATTTCAATAATTATTGCGTTTCCATGGTTGTTTGGAATTGTTTTTGTAATCTTTTTTTTTCGGGATTGGTTTGAGAAAACGGATGGAATCATTGCCGAGAAGTTCACTCACTCGTTGCTGCACCTCCGAACGCGTCGCAATTCGTAATTTTGAATTGCGGAATTGCGCCAGTGAACCGTTGCGAAGTTTCACGGAAAGTTCAAGCGTTCCAGAACCCGGATAACCACGCAAAATTTCATATAACTTTTTGACACTTTCAACAGAATGACAATCCTCATCTAATCTAATATCCAACCCGCGCGATAATTGTTCTATCGCCTCCTCTATTGTGTACAAGTCATCGACTATAAAATTACCGCAGTTACTCTCACCTGCCGAACGACTCTGATCTATTCGCCCCACCGCAAAAACAATAGATTCCAGTCTAACTAAATGTGAATAGCGAGCCAATTGATCCGTCCAAATGATAGAACGTACCGGACCACTCACATCTTCCAGCGTAAACATCGCATATTTTTTCCCCGATTTACTTGTGATATTTTTAATATCACTAATCACTCCCGCCAAAATAACATTGGTATAATTCGGCAAATCGGCGGATTCATAACAATTGTGAGAACGAATCTGCTGAAAAAACGTTTCGTATTCTTTGAGCGGATGCGATGAAAGATAAAAACCAAGCGATTCCTTTTCGTAACCTGCTTTTTCTTTGTCAGACCATTCCTTAACCTCAGGTAAACCCGCCAATGCCGCCGGCGATGTTGCCGACGCCGCAGCAACCGCCGAACCCGAATCTGTTGTTTCTTCGTACAGAGTGAAAAGACTTTGCTGACCTTTTGCCGTGTCTTCCGCCGCATTATGCGCCGACTTAAACGCCAGTTCCACTGTACGGAAAAGTTGCGCACGAGAAATCCCCAACGAATCAAACGCCCCCGCCTTAATAAGTGTTTCAACCGTTCCCCGTGAACACGCCCGCTTATCAACCCGCTCACAAAAATCAAATAAGTCCTTGAACTTCCCGCCTTTTTCTCTGGCAATAACAATTTTGTCCGCCGCCCAATCTCCACAACTCTTGATCGCCGACAACGCAAACATGATTTTTCCGTCCGCAACAGAATAGAGTTGTTTCGAAAAATTCACGTCCGGCGGAACAACCGTAATTCCCATCCGTTGACAATCCTCAATGTGTTCGACCGTCGAATCTTTTCCGGTAAAATTCCGTTTTGAAATATCTCCGCAAAGTAATGACGCCATAAATTCAACCGGATAATGAGCCTTCAAATATGCCGTCATGTACGCAATTAACGCATAAGCGGTTGAATGAGATTTATTGAAACCATAACCGGCAAATTTGATAATCAGTTCAAAAATGGCATTGGCTTTTTCTTTTGTCAATCCGTTTTCGTGGGCACCTTCAACGAATTGCGCACGATATTTACCGATTTGTTCTTCTTTTTTCTTGCTGATGGCTTTGATGCAAGTGTAGGCATTGCCCAGCGGAATTTTCCCCAGCCGGTTCAAAATCCGCATGATTTGTTCCTGATAAACCATCACGCCGTTTGTTTCGGCGAGAACATCTTTCATAACATCGTGTTCGTAAACAGGTTTCGCCCGACCATGTTTGACCGCAACATACTGTTCAACCATGCCGCCTTCCAACGGACCCGGACGATACAAGGCTAATGTCGCAATAATATCACGGAAATTATCCGGCTTCATTCGCTGCAATAATTCCCGAATACCGCCGCCTTCAAGTTGGAAAATTCCTTTCGTTTCACCGCGACAAAGCAATTCATAAGTTTTTTTATCGTCCAGCGGAAATTTGTACGGATCAACAGTTTCTCCGGTTGTTTCTTTAATAATCTCAATTGCTTGCGCTAAAATTGTCAGGTTACGAAGTCCCAGAAAATCCATTTTGAGCAAACCGGCTTTCTCAACATCGCCCATTTGCCATTGTGTTACAACATCGGGACTGTCTTTAACTCGTTGCAGCGGAAGATATTCGATGAGCGGTTTATCGGCAATAACCACCGCACAAGCATGAACTCCCGCTTGGCGGGCAAGACCTTCGAGTTGTTTGGCGTAATCAATCAATTCACGAATATCACGTTCATTTTCGTAAAGTTTTTGCAATTCGCCGCTGATTTCCAATGCCTTTGCGATTTTTATTTTCTGCTCATCCGGTATGAGTTTTGTAACGCTTTCAACAAACGGGATCGTCATATTGAGAACACGCCCGACATCTTTAATGGATTGCCGCGCCGCCATTGTTCCGAAAACGCCGATTTGCGCAACATTTGCTTCGCCGTATTGTTGTTTGACATAATCAAGAACTTCGCCGCGCCGATTTTGATCAAAATCAATATCAATATCCGGTGCTTCAACACGGTTTTCGTCCAGAAATCGTTCAAAGAGCAAATCAAATTCCAGCGGGCAAACATGCGACAAATTCAAAGCGTAACACACCAACGCCCCAACACCGCTACCGCGTGCAGTTCGGTGAATACCGCGTTCTTCGGCAACACGCACAAAATCCCAGACAATCAAAAAATAATTGGGAAAACCAAGTTTTTTAATCACCGCAAGTTCCCGATCCAACCGAGCCAAAACTTCTTCGGAAAATTGACCGTTTTTGTAACGTTCCGGCTTATCGGCGTAACGTTTAGCAAGTCCTTCAAGACAAAGTTTGCGGAGATAATCATCGGAAGACAAACCGTCCGGCGGAGTAAACACCGGAAAATAACGCTTGCCAAGTTCAAGATCAATATCAACACGGTCAACAATTTCCATTGTACGTTGAATGGCGTCTTCATGGCTGGGCATTGCCCGTAACATTTCACGACCGCTTCGCATAAAAAATTGGTCGGAATCCATGCGCATTCGTTTTTCTTCAACACGAAGTTTGCCGGTATTCACACAAAGCAAAATATCCTGTGCTTCCCAATCATTTTGATAAACGTAATGCACATCATTAGTTGCGACGGTAGGAATACCGAGTTCCTGTGAAAGGCGGATGGTTCCTTCCAAAATAATTTTTTGAATTTCAAGTCCGTTATCCTGAATTTCAAGATAATACCGATCACCAAACAATTCCCGATACCAATTTGCGATGGCGGCGGCTTGTTCCAGATTATTATTTTCGGTATGCAGGAGTGTTCGTGAAAGTTCGCCGGAGGCGCAGCCGCTTAAACAAATCAAACCTTCGTGATGTTCTTGAAGCAATGATTTATCGATACGCGGTTTGTAGTACATTCCTTCAAGATATGCCGCTGAAGAAAGTTTCAACAGGTTTTTGTAACCTGTTTTATTCATAGCGAGGAGAGTGAGATGATAATTGGATTCTTTTATTGTGCCGTTTCTATCAAAACGGTTATTCGGGGCGATATACGCTTCAAAACCGATAATTGGTTTGATACCAAATTCTTTCGCTTTTTGGTAAAACTCCAGCACGCCGTACAAATTACCGTGATCGGTCAATGCGAGTGCCGGCATTTCGAGGTCTTTAGCGCGTTTCAAAAGGTCTTCAATTTTTCCGGCTCCGTCAAGGAGGGAATAATGACTATGACAATGCAAATGAACAAAAGGAATATCCATGAAAATTAAATTAAATCAAATTAAGGAAAATTCTAAAAACAACAAATTTATTTTTATTAACCACAGAGAACACTGTGTTCACAGAAAAAATAGCCCGCAGATTACGCTAATTATCGCAGATGAATTTTAAAATACAATATCATCTGCGATCATCTGTGAAATCTGCGGACTATTTTCGTAACTGTCAATTTTATTAACCACAGAGGACACAGAGTTCACAGAGGAGGAAAATAAAATTGACCATAGATTACGTAAAATTTCGCAGAATATTTTTGAAAATACGAAGCAACGAAATAGACAACCTTTTAGTTTTGTTTGTTTTGTATTCCCCAAAAATAAACTCAAAAACATATTAATAAAACTAATAAAAGGATACGTAAACAATT
>JAISNF010000169.1 GCA_031276415.1 Planctomycetaceae bacterium | reverse complement strand
GAATATTCAGGCAAGAGTTATGTTATTGAGATAAAGATAATTTATTATTACGATTCTCCGGCGGCAGTATTGGAAGAGGGAATAGAACAAATTTTATCTTACCGCGACAAGATAGACGTTTCTGTTCTGGCATATCTGATAATTTTTGACCGTCGCCCGAAAGCAAAAGAGTTATCATGGGACGAAAAAATCTCATACGAAACTGATGAAAAAAATAATTTGACTATATTAAAATGTTAAATTGGACAAGAGAACATCTCTAAAACTTCATTTTAGGTAGGCGGCGTTTTGCCAAAACGCCATATTTGATACACCGGAAAGCATGGATTGATTTTCCGCTATATTTCTTTATTTCCTCTTGATTTATTTTGGCAAAATTATCATAATTCCCCGCTTGTTTTCTCAATTTGTTTAGAAATGATTTTGTCACAACGGAATGTTCATTGCGTAAATCCATAAATCTTAAAGACTTAGCAAAATGTTTTTGCGAAACGCTGTTTCAATGGAAATGGAAACTGCGTTGTGGGGGAATATTGCGCATTGTTTGTTTTTTGGGAATTTTTTTCATTTTTGTTGTTATTGAGGCGGGGCTTTTCGCTCAAAGTCCTAACGCCGGACCTCGCCACACAGAACCTCGTCGTATTCTTTCTTTGCCGTCTTTGACAACACCGTTTCAATCGGTTCTTCCATTACGTGCTTCTGTTAAAGACTCGCAAACCGACAGCAATGTTAATAATGAACTGCCCGGTTTCGGAACGCTTCAACCCAAATTAGCCAGCACAAATTCCTTTGCACGACAACTTTTTCCCAGCGATACAACATCCAATATTGCTGTTAATCAGGGACTTATTCCGGCGATTTATATTGAAGGCGACGGTTATGTTCCTGTTGCGCATCCCAATATTCAACCCTATTTGAATCCGGCAGTGATTGCAAATCCTGAATCTGATCCTGCTGTTGTGATGATTCCTGAAAATCAACTGGCAAATCAATGGACGGGTTTTAATTCTACCGTTTCAACAGTTTCCAAACCAAACCGAATTATAAACACTTCCGGTTCTACTGTTCTTTCTTATCCTAAAAACGATTCTTTTGAACCGATCATTGTTTCGGCTCAATCCGGTTGGATGAAAGAATCCGGTGATTATGAAATTTTCTTTCTTACGGGGGATTGTTCTGTGAGGCAAGGGCATAATTCCGCTCAAGGTCCTCATGCTGTTGTTTGGATTGCCCGAAAAAAAGACACTTCCGACAACAACCGCGAAGTTACCGTTTATCTCGAAAGCAGCAGCACTCAATCGCCCTTAAAAATTGAACTGGATCGGGAAAAAGTCGATGCAAAAATTTTCGGGCAAAAATGGTTGGGACGTTTCAGAACCACAACTTCTGTTGACATGTTGATTATGAATCAGAAACCGGCGGAAGTTCAGGAACCGGCGATTTATCAACGTGCATTGGACATGATGTTACCCAAACCGACCGTAATTGATCAAGTCGGTTATGTTGCCACCGCCGCAACTTCTTCCGGCAATGCAATCAAGCAACCGCCAAGATATCGGCTTATTACTGTCAATCCGCGTGGCGATAATGATTTGTCGTTTTTAATGGATCCGTATCCGAATAATCCTGATCGGGGCATTTTGGTTTTTCCGAAAGGGCTTAATGTAATTATCGAAGGAATTACCGGAGAAGACATGCTTTTGGGCGATACGGTTGATATTTCTGCTGATAGTGCGGTTGTTTGGATGGACGCTCCTTCAAAACTCATGGGAGGAAGTCCGCACAAAGACGATTCCGGTCATGATTTTGAACTTTATTTGGAAGGGAATATTAGTTTTCGCGATGCCGAACAAACGATTCAGGCAAACCGGATGTATTACGATGCCAAAAATAAAGTTGCATATATTCTTGACGGGCGTCTCGAAACTCCCATTAAAAATATTAAAAACATCAGCGGAACAATTCGGCTTCGGGCTGAAATATTACGTCAATTGGGAGATGGGCTTTTTACGGCAAAAAATTCTGTTATTACGACAAGTCAATTAGGTAAACCGTCTTATGCTCTTCGTTCACGAACATTGACATTAAATCAAAATGTTCCGGCTTCGTCGTTGCTCCGTTCAGAACCACAAACAAAACGGGTTTTAATTGCCGAAAACAATTTTATTGTTTTGGGTGATTTTCCGGTTTTTTATTGGCCTTGGTTTGCTGCGGATTTGGACGATCCGACTTTGTACATTAAAAATATTGCTTACGGTAACAGCAGTATGTACGGTCATCAGATCAGGACGTTGTGGGATCCGTTTCAGATACTGAATATTCGCAACAAACCGGATTGGCTTGACGGAGATGTTAATATTACATGGTTGGAAGAGCGGGGAATGGCTTATGGAACCAGTCTTCAATATTCACCGTCGGGTTGTTTTGGAATTTCCGGCGAAACTCAGGGGAGTTTTCGTTTTTGGGGAATCAACGATGCGGGTTTAGACCGTCTTGGCGGCGGGCGAAATAATGTTACGTTTCCTCATGATTACCGATACTATTTTCATTGGCATCATCAGCAGGAGATTGAATCATTGGGAAAATACAAAGGACCTTGGCATTTTTCGGCTCAGGTTGGCAAAGTTTCCGACCGTAATTTTATCAACAATTATTTTAACAATTCATGGAACATTAGCGAGAATCAAACAACATCGGTTGGATTAAAAAAGTTGGAGGGGCATTCTTCGTTTTCGTTATTTTCGGAATATGCTCTTGACGATTGTTATTCTAATGCGAATTGGTTACCGCGTTTGGATCATTTTCTGGTGGGGCAATCGTTATTGCGTGATCGACTGACATGGTATGAGCACACGCGAATTGGTTACATGAATTTCAAAACGGCAACTGCTCCTTATGATTGGAACAATGACGGGCGTTATTTTAGTTATCTTCCTTGGGAATTAACGCCGGACAGTTTGACGAATCGTCCGCCGAATCCGCTTTTATTGAATCCGAATTATCCTCAAACGGTTGACATGTCCGCTGAAGTTTTTTCGACGCGTCACGAGTTTGATTTGCCGTTTAATATTGGACCGGTTCGTATTATTCCGTATGCTTTGGGCGATTTTTCTCATTGGGGCAAAGACCGGAGCGGTCAGGATGTTCAGCGGTTTTACGGTCAGGGTGGAGTTCGGTTGAATATTCCGTTTTGGAAAATTTTGCCGAATTGTTCTAGTCGGACGTGGTACATTAACGGATTGGCTCATAAGATTGATTTTGATGCGGAGTTATCATATTCACGTTCTGATCGGGACATGGACAATTTGATTATGACGGATGCTTTGGACACATGGAGTATTGAGGATTTCCGGCGGCGTTATTCTGTAACGACATTTGGCGGTATGAATGCGGCAATTCCGATTATTTTTGATCCGCGTTATTATGCGTTACGGAGTGGTTTAGGCGGCGAGGTTACAGCCGGAAACATGGAGATTGCGGACGACATAACGCTTTATCGTTTCGGAATGACACATCGTTGGCAGACGAAGCGTGGTTCGATGGGGCGTCGTCATGTTATTGATTGGATAACACTTTCTGCGCATTTTAATTATTATCCAGAGTCGGAATATAATTTTGGGGAGTCGATTGGGTTAATTGATTACAATTTTCTTTGGCATATTGGGGATCGTTTTTCGTTTTTTTCATCGGGGCTTTACGATATGTTTGAGGACGGGCAGCGTATTACGCGAATTGGTGGGGCGTGGAATCGTCCGAATCGCGGGAATTTGAGTATTATGTTGGATCAACTTGACGGCTTGATTGAGCGTACTTATTTAACATTGAGTGTTGGTTACACGATGAACGAAAAATATTCAATGTCATACACAACTTCTTATGACATCAAGGAGGAATGGCAAAATGTTGGTCATGTATTCATGTTTACGCGAACTGGGGAGGCGTTACGGATTTTTATTGGGGCGACTTATTCTGAAGCGCGGGAGGATTGGAGTTTTACGTTTGGTTTGGAGCCGGTATTTATGCACGGGATTGCCGCGAAAATGCAGCAAATGTCAAATAATGTACAACAAATGAACAGCCGATGAAAATATAAAATTTGATAAAAAATATACAAGATAGACAACATTTTACCGAATAATGACGAAATTCTTTTAGATCAAATTTCAATGATAATATTAAATAATGGTACCCGTTCACGGAGATTCGTTTAACAAGTTATCATAATGAAAAAATCAATCTTAACCCCACAATTGAAAAATCATCAACTGTACTAGAGACGCAATACATTGCGTCTTTACGATTTAAACCTATTACCGTGAATGATTACAAATAATGTTTTGATTCCAATTAAAAATTTATTCTCTGTATTATCTGTAGTTAATAAAAAAAAAAATTAGTTATTAGAAGTTCCCTTTTGATTTTATGGTGAATTCAATACTATTTTGCCGATAGTAAGTAAGGTCAAATCCAAAAATTGGACATTTCTAAATCTAAAACCTTGTTTATCACCGTCTTGCAGTCAAAATGTGATAAGGAATTTGCCATTGTAATTCCCAATCGCTTGCCTTTTAGAAATTCCAACACAAATGTGGCAAAGAAATAAAATAAAATGGTTCGGTAAAATTTAATGATTACCGAATATTTTTCTCATCTTCAAACCATCGAAAATCCATGTTACATCCCATATTATCACGAAAATCGGAAAAGAAAATGAAACGGACATTGTGTTTTGAACCGCTTGAATTTCGGGAATTACTAAGTATTTCGACAGTGGAAATTCCACAACCAACTTTTGAACCCGCCGAATCTGTTTATGTTAATACTTCAGTTAATACTCCGGTTAATACTTCGGGCGTTTCGGAATTGTCCCAATCTGCCGCTGTTGAACAAAATCAACCGTTCAACACTCAAAATCAAAATCAATCGGCAACTGTTTTTGTCCCGTTATCGGATCCTGTTGTCAATCTGGCACCGCCAAAATCCGCCAGACCTGCTTACAAAGCCACTCCAACAACACTCGAAATCTATTGGAATTCTCCGGTTGCCACCAGCAGCCTGAATACTTCACAAATTACCGGATTTGAAATTGTTGTCCGAAATACTACAACCAAAGAACAAGTTGGCGAGGCTATTCCGGTAAATCAAGATAAGCGTTCTATTTTGGTGGAAGGATTGAATGTTAAAACGCGTTATGAAATTTTGATCACTTCCTGCGGTGGTGCGGGAACTTCCAGCACCAAAGCGACTCTTAAAATGACCGCTACAACCGCGGCATTTCCGGCAATTACAGCAAGAGCATCAGACATAAAAACAACCTCCGCTATTTTGACAATTACAGACCGTGATAAAGTGATCCCGTTTATCGACGGAAAAACAACGAAAACTTATACCATTGAATATGTTGAAAAAATCACGTCAACACCGGATTGGACGAATGCGCCATCTCGTGTTATTGTTGCCGGTGAAACGGTTCAGGATGCGAACAAAGGAACGATTGCCGTCAAAATCGATAATCTGAAACCGGGTACTCAATATTTTTTCCGTGTCCAAACTTCCTACACTGAAGGCGTAACGGATATTTCGGTTGACGGGCGGCATTCCACATTCAAAACCGCCGCCTTGCCCGCAACCAGTATTTCAAAAACATTTTTCTCACTCGACCAAACGAATTACGATTTTGCAGTTGGTTTAAATGGAAAAATCGCCAGTACCAACAAACTTGACAGTAACACGACAATTAGTTTTTCGCTGTTGGTTTCTACTGCGACCAAGGTTGTCAAGGGAACAGGGTTATTGGAAGAAGCCCAAAGTATACAGGTTGACAGTTTTACGACGATTGATTCTAAGGGCGTATTTTCGATGAAACCGGTGAGTCTTCAACGGATTATTGACGCAT
>JAISNF010000153.1 GCA_031276415.1 Planctomycetaceae bacterium | reverse complement strand
ACATCATTTTACGTTACTTGAACAATTACAAAATAGACAGACACTTTTAAAATGCTTTTTGATTCTTTTTTCTCAAGTTTTAATGAACAAGAAAGACTATTTAATAATTTTCTTGAACGTCATTCCGGTAAATTTTTTCGGATATTAGATGTTTTTCCTAATAGTCCTGAATACGATGCGGAATATATTCGTTCTGTAGCCGAGATTAAACGGTTTCTGGAAGTTTATACCGGAAAAATTGAAATTCGAAATCAATGCAAGTTAGATTCTAATTATGCGCAAAAAGTTATTGATGAACTTGGGTTGGATATTAGTAGTAACAAAATCAGAATTATCTGGGATTCCGATTTAATACGCAATATAGAAGGCTCATATTGGATGGCAGAAACGGATGATGTTTTACGTCATCGTTGTTTTATACAGGAGAAAATCAACCATCGGGCTGAACTTCAACAAATCCGTTGTGTTCCCCAAAATGAACGGCTCAAAATTTGGCGACGCCGTCAAATGGAACGATTATTCACGGAGGTCGGTTTTGGACAGGCGCGGTCAATGATTCATGCGCCGCTTATTTTTGAATTAAGTGACGGTTGTTCGGTTGGCTGTTGGTTTTGTGGAGTTAATGCGAAAAAAAAAGGTGAAGATTTTTTATACACACGGGACAACATAAAATTGTGGCGTGATACTCTTGAATTTTTTAACGATTTTCTCGGCAAATCCGCAGGAACCGGAACTTGTTATTATGGAACAGAACCTTTCGATAATCCCGATTACGAATTATTTTGCGATGATTTTGCCGATATTTTGGGTACGTTTCCACAAACAACAACCGCTGTGGCGTTACGTGATGTAGAACGAACACGGCGACTTCTCAAACATTCACGGGAACGAGGAACAAAAATTAACCGTTTTTCTATTCTTAGCGAAAAAATTCTTGATGAAGTTCACGCCGCTTTTACACCGGAAGAATTACTCTACACCGAATTACTCACACAAAATTTTGAAGCGTCAAGCGGAATTAGTCATGCCGGTCGTGCAAGAGAACATAAAGAATTGTTTCAGAAAAAAGAAAAATTGACCGGCACTGCTTTTCCGACCGAACCGGCATCTATTTGTTGTATTAGCGGTTTTCGGCTCAATATGGTACGAAAAACAATTGATATTCTTACTCCTTGTGGTGCCAATGAAAAATATCCGCTGGGAGAATGGCATCTTGCATCCGGTTCGTTTAATACTGTTGCGGATATTGAAAAAATTGTTCGGGATTGGACGGAAAACGTTATTTCTGTTCGGTTATTGCCAAGAAATCTTGTTGCTTTTCGTCCTGATATTGCGGCGGAATTATCCGCCGATTCGGAACGTTTATTGTTGAAAATCCGTTCCGGTGTTTATGCGTTTAAAAATAAATTGAATCCTTTCATTTTGAAATTGGTTCAGGCGGGCAATCTGAGTGCTTATCAAATTGCCGAACAGATTTGTCAACAGGATACTAATATTTCGTTGGAAGATGTTTTCGAAATGTTAAATCTCCTTTTTCAGGATGGTTTTCTCGACGAATCGCCGGAATTTTTCGCACAACACCGTTTTAATTATTCGAAAGACTAAATTGAAACAGTTACATTATTATCTTACGGGCAGGGTTTTGATTTTATGACGTTAATTCCGGTATTTCAGACAATTGATTGCTCCAATGTCCGTGATTTTCTTCCGATTTGTCCTCTGGAGTTTCGGAAAAGATTGTTTAATGGTGCCATTAATATACCGGAATATTTTAATGGTGTTGGGATTGTTGATTCTCAAAATAATCAACCAATCGGTATTACTTTTACGTTACGTCAAAAAGATTCCGATCAAGAGGTATTGAACGCATTCAATGCGCAACTTCTTTTGCCGGAGGGAATGCCGGTTTTGGAACAACTTCTTGATCGTCTTTTGAAACAGGCTTCCCAACGTAAAAGCCGTTCCGTTGTTGTTTCTCTTTTTGAATCCCAAAAAGGAAACGAGAATTGTGAAAATAATGAGAATAACTCTTGTTTACGAAAACTTTTAGCCGCTTCCGGTTTCGAAAATCCAAAACAGTACAAAATTAATTATAAATTAAACACTCTTCTTTTTGATCCCAAAAAATGTACACCGCTAACACCGGAAGAACTTGGTTCTTTTCGTTTGGTTCCTTTTTCGGCGGTTGGAATGGTATCCGATGATCAACTTCCGCAACATCCTAAAACAATGATTCCATTTATAACGGGTTATGATTCCAAGATAAGTCAATTTTTGCTCAAAAATGACAAAATTGTTGGTTGGTGTTCTGCTCGCCGGATTAGTCCTGTTTCCGTTTTTTATTCAACCATATTTGTCAATACCGAAGGTGAACGGGCTTGGGGGTCGCCTTTGTTACTCCGGCATATCATTTCGCAACACCATTACAATAATTATGCGCCGTTTGCTGTTTTTTCTACTGAAGTTGCTAACAAACGGTTTCAACAAATTCTCGAACATCAATTCAGTAATTTTTGTACTGATATTGTTTATGAATTACTTGCAGTAAAAATATTGGAATAGAAAAAATAAGTATTTGCGATTAAAGGAGACTTTTGTGAAAACAACTGCGGTTATTCCTTTGTTGATTGTTGAGGAGCATCATGAAGTATTACCGATTTGGTTACGTTTTTTCAAACGCGAAACAATTTTCTCTTCACGTGTTCTTTGGCATATTGATGCTCATGCCGACTTGAAACCGGGTTGTTTTGCAACCGATTTACGCCGGTTAATTGATGTTGATGAAGAAATGTTGCAAAAATTTGTTCACACGGAATTACATTTTGATGATTTTATTTTACCGGCTTTCTATCTTGGTTTTTTTGATCGTCTCTATTGGATTTATCCGAAACAATTATACGGAAACCACCATTTTTCAACACAAAAATATGTTCGTTCTTGGGAACAGAACGGACAACAATTGATTTTCGGAAACGGAATTTCTTCTATTGCTGATGCGCGGAATTTTCATTTTGAGGGCGGTTGTTTTCCGATAGAAATGTGCGAAGATGCCGTAACTATTTTGGATATTGAATATGATTTTTTTTATTGTGTTCAAAGCCCGTGTATTGCTAAGAAAATTGAGATTACGGAACAGGAATTTTTACGATACGAAAACGATCCTTATCATTTTGCCCGGCTTCATTTTTGTACAACAACAGTTCGTGAAGAAGAGCGGTATTTTTTAGTTTTTTCACCTTGGAAAAAGACGATTCCCGGTCCTCTTGAGATTGAGGAGTCAACAATGATTCAATCGGTTCATTATTTTTGTGACTGGATTCAAGATTGTGCTGTGAGACCGCAATTGATTACGCTTTGTCGCGCAACACACAGCGGTTACTGCCCGAAACAACAATCGGAAAAAATTGAATCCGTCATTCTTCAGCGTTTTCAGAACATTTATCCTAATATTAAACTACCGGAAAAAAAAACATGATTTTGCACGATAAAATCCTTTTAGTGGACATGCCTTTTTCGAGTCTTTCATCACCTTCTTTAGGGCTGGGAATTTTGCAGGCAAAACTCAAAGAGGCAAAAATTAATTCCCGTACTTATTATGCCAACCTATTATTTTGGGAACAATATATTCCGCCGGACGAATCATTGGAAATGATTGATTACATTATTCACGTTATTGGCGAACTGGCTTTTTTTCGTGCATTTTCACCCGAAAAACCGTTACCTAAAGATGTTTTTTGGGAAAAATTATCAAGAGGTTTTGATTCGGCACATGCGAAAAAATTCTATCACTATTTTGAACAATTTCAGATTTGGATTCCTGAATTTATTGATTCGTTTGCTCAAGAACTTGTGGAACAGTCGCCTAAAATTATTGCTTGTACATCAACACTTGCGCAACATCTTGCCTCGTTGACTTTGCTCCGGCGAATTAAAGAGTTGTGTCCTGATATTATTACGTTAATAGGCGGAGCCAATCTTGAAGCAGAAATTGGTATTGCGAATCATCGATATTTTCTGTGGCTTGATTATGTTTTTTCCGGTGATGCTGACGATGCGATTGTTCCGCTTTGCCGAACGATATTTGATTATGGTACGGAAGTTTCTCTTGACCAATTACCGGAAGGAACATTAGCACCGCCGCATCGCCGTTTGGGTTATCCGAATTTTGCTCCTCGTGCTTTTTTTGATTCATTAAATGAGAATCCGGCTCCTGATTACGATGATTATTTTGAAACGTTAAAAAAATGTCCCAAAATTTCCAAACAAATCACACCGATTTTATTTTACGAATCATCGCGTGGTTGCCGATGGGGAATTACCGGCGGGTGTAAATTTTGCGGACTGAACGGTAAACAACATAATTATCGTATAAAAAAACCGGAAAAAGTTATTGATGATCTTGAAACAATGAAGTGTCGTTACGGAATCAACTATTTTGAGATGACGGATAACATGGTTCCTCCAGAATATCAGGAGTCGCTTTTTCCTGAACTGATTCGTCGCGGTTCACCTTATCGGTTATTTTATGAAACGCGAGTTTCTGTTTCACGTGATTATTTTCGTTGCATGAAAGAAGCCGGAGTTATGGCGTTACAACCTGGTATTGAGAATCTTTCAACACCTGTTCTCAAACACATGAACAAGGGAATTCAGAGTTGGCAGGCGATACAATGTTTGAAATGGTCTCGTTTATTTGGTTTTTTTTCCTCATGGCATATTATGTGGGGATTTCCAGAGGAGAAGTTGTCATGGTATGAATCAATGGAAACGTTAATACCAAAACTGTTTCATTTGCAAAGTCCGCAACGATTCAACAAGATGGAATATTGCCGGTTTAGCGAATTTTGGGAACAATATAGAACGACGAATAATTTAGTTCCAGACGATATGTCAAGAAGTACTTTCCTATTTGAAGAACCGATGAGGAGCGATCTGGCTTATCGGTTCAAAAATACAACACAAAATTCCGAACATTATTCTCCGTTATTTCGGTCTAAATTGCCATGGTTGATTATGGTTTGGCAACAACATTCCAAAGATAAAGTCGTACTTTTATCAGTACCGGAAGGTGACGGTCTTAAAATTTGTGATACACGTCCCGAAGTCAGATTAATTCCGTTACCTGATTTATGGATTCCGTATTGCCATCACAAACAGTCCGAGTATTTCATGGATGCCCGTGAAAAATCAATGCTTGATGATTGTGATACTGCTCCATTTGAAGAGAATTTCCTCAAAAAATGGGGAAAGGACGGAACTGATTTTATCGAAAAAAATTGCGAGCGAAATCTTATTATTCGAATTGATCAACGGCTTTTATCATTAGTTTTGCCGGGACCGTTACCAAAACAACCGGTAACATTGTATGAAGCTTTATTATAAAAATAAAAACAATAAATTATCAACACGATAATTACTTGTAACTATTCAGCCGCAATCTTATTTGTGTTTATCTGCGTTCTCTGCGGCTGTGGTTTGACCAAGACTGATGCCGCGTCGTTCGAGAAGTGAACCGTCCGTCAGGTAAAGATAAACAAGATTTTTACGAAAATTAATGGCGTTGGTAAGTTCCTGATAACGAGCCTGCGACCATTGATTTTGAGCCTGAGCAACAATAAACGCCGTAGAAAGCCGGTCTTTCATTCGTTCATTTTCCGCCTCAAACATACTCTGAGCCGCAGCAACTTCTATTGCATTATGCTGAACGATTTTCAATGACTGTATTACATTTGTGTAATATTTATAAACATCGGATTCCGCAAGATGTATCAGATTGTCCAATGACATTTTTTGTTGCGTAAGAGTTAAACGGGCAGCGCGGTCATTGGCACGAGCGGAACGATTTCCGAGTTGGTGTTCCAATGACAAACCGATTGTTGTACTTAAATCATCTCTTTTTTCCGTTGCATTCAACACTTGAGGATTGACCACCTCCGCATAACCCATCCAATCAACCGACATAAAAAAATCCAGTTTCGGTAAAAGACCGTTTCTTGTTTTCAATACATCCAGTTGTCCCGATTTGATTTGCAAACGAGCCTGCGCAATATCAGGACGATTACGTTTCGCCAATTCAATATGTCCGTCACAATTCATTAAATAATCGCCCGTCGGAATCAAATCATACGATAACTCAATATCCGTATTCCAAAACTCTTTGGCGTGTGGAAGAATGAGTTGCATCAACGCAACCCGCGCCGTTTCCAAATCACAACTGGCTTTGAGTAATTGAGATTCTAACTGGCTTAATTGTGAAACAAAAGAAAAACGATCCGCCGCAGCCTGAGTACCGGCGTTAATTCGTTCAATAGTTTCTTTCCAATTTTGCTCCGTAAGAGCATACATTTCCCGCGACTCTTCAAGAGCACGCGCCGCCGCAATATAATCCCAACAAGCCCATTCGATTTTCGCAACAAAATTTTGCACATAAGCACGAAATTCATATTGAGAAATCAAACTCTGAAATCGGGCTTGCCGGACATCAGCAAGATTCACACCATAACCGCCGCCATTGAGTAAATGTTGCTGAAATTGTAAGGAAACGACATCTGTAACTGTATTGAATTTTTCACGAACTTCTTGATTATGGGAATTGTCAAAGGAACCGTTTATTCCAAATGTGCTGCCTGATGTAAAATATTTTTGAATACCAAAATCTGTTGTAACAGACGATTCGGGACGACGCGGCGGATAATACCCCATAGCATCACCATAAAGAGATTTACCGGTTTTTCCTTGTACTTTGGCTTGTAATTGCGGATCAAATTTGGCAAGAACGATTGCTTCGTTTGTTTCGGTAATTGATGGTTGCAAACGGTTTAGACACAAATCGGGGTTGTTGGACAGTCCTAAAGCGATGGCTCCGCTTAAATTGAGTTTGAATACCTGACCGTTTTTTTGAAACATTCTATGATGAAAGTCATGTTCTTGGCTGCTGACAGAGTTTTCAGCAAATTCGTAAGAGGAATATTTTTTGTTTCCATTTTGCCGGTTTCTTTGGAAAATGGAATCAACATAATGAGTGGACAATGTCGGGCGTGTAATGGCACTTTTCCATTTGTGAAGATCATTCGTGGTTTCCGATTCAATTTTTTGAAAGATCGGTTCAAAAAAAACCGGATATTGTAGTTCTTGCGGATAATTTTCTGCGAATTGATTTTTTGTTTTATCTTCAACGTTATTTTCGGTTTTATCTTTTGTTGCTGTTTTTGTAATGGATTCAAATAACGGAGGTTCGGAGGTTGCGCGGTGAGTAGCAAACCATTGGTGATACGTAAAATGTTTTAACGCTCCGTTATAACATCCTGTAAATAGAATAACAAAGCAAAAACAATATATTGTCAAAAGTGTCCGGATTTGCTTCATCATGGAGTTCATAAGTTTAAAATGGTGATATTTGCCGTTTGTATTTTGTGATTTAAGGGTTATACTTTTAACAGTAATATCAATTGTAACATCGGTAAAACCCAATATCACATTTCAAGGGAATTCTAGTAAAATCGAATGTTCCGAATATTCTGAATATTCCTAATATAAAGATTGTAACCGTTCACACATTGTAGAAATTAATGACAACAACAAATCAAGAATTACCGAAAATATGCTTGTAATCGTTGACGGTTTCCGATAAAATCATTCGGTAAAATCATTCCGGTAAATCTTCGGTAAATCACTTTAACAAACACTTTAACAAAAAAAATTCACAGAAATATTGTAATAATATTACAAATTTATTTAATATGTCGTATTCAAATTTAACATTAGCGCAATTGACGCGTTATTTACATCTTCCTGAGTTACAGGTTCGGAAGTTGGTTGATCGTGGTGCGATACCGAGTCGTCGGGTGAATGGGGAGTTAGTTTTTTCACGTGAGGAGGTTCATCGTTGGCTTGAAGGTCGGATTGGTATTTCGGACGAATCGGAATTAGGTTTGGTGGAAGAGGCGTTGGATCGTTCGGTTCCTGTGGGCGGCGACAAGGAATTAGTTACGATATCGGAATTGATTCCGGTTGGAGCGATTGCCTTACCGCTTGCGGCGAAAACGCGGGATTCGGTGATTCGTTCAATGATTGAGTTGGCGGTTGGTACGGGTTTATTGTGGGACGGAGCGGCAATGGCAAATGCGGTAAAAGAACGGGAGGAGTTACATTCGACAGCGTTAGAAAATGGTGTAGCGTTATTACATTCACGTCGTCCATTGCCGAGTATTTTGGGTGATACATTTATTGTGTTAGGAAAATTATCCAAAGGAATTCCGTTTGGCGGCGGGTTCAATAACTTGACGGATATTTTTTTTCTGCTATGCTCAATGGAAGATCGTATTCATTTACGGATTTTAACACGGTTGAGCCGATTGCTGGCGTATCCCGAATTTTTAACGAAACTGCGTGAAACAGAAAATGAAAATGCGATTCGGGAATTACTGAGAACAACGGAAATAACAATTTTATCTTAAAATGCAGGGCGATTAGCTCAGTTGGTTAGAGCGTTTGGTTTACACCCAAAAGGTCGGCGGTTCGAGCCCGTCATCGCCCAATACAACGCCAAATATAAAAAAAAGCCTTGAAAATACAACATTTTCAAGGCTTGCCTTTTCTCGTAAAAGAAACTTCTAATAACTGTTTTTTTTTATTAACCACAGAGGACTTTTATTAACCACAGAGAACACAGAGTTCACAGAGGGGAAATTTTTTAAGAGATTTTTTTGAATGTGTTTTTGAGTTTATTTTTTGGGAAAACAAAACAAACGAAACAAAAAAATTGTCTATTTTCGTTGTTTCATATTCTCAAAAATAATCAGCGAAAATTTATGTAATACGTGGTCAATTTTATTTTCCTTCTCAGGTCTTGTTTGGACGGAAAAATGGGAGATAATGGAACGATATGAAAATAATATGAAATTTAAATTGTTTTTAATATTATTTTGCCGGTACTTTGCTAATTTCAAAACTAATTTCAAAAAATTATGTCTGAACGTCTTGCTTATTTTGTTTTTGATATTGAAAGTGTTGCTGACGCACAACTTATTTCCAAAGTTCATTTCAACAGCGAGGTTCCTCCTCAGGAAGCGGTTCGGAAATACCGAGATGAACTTCTGGCAAAAAATGATTCGGATTTTATTCCTTATACGTTTCAAATACCGATTTCTGTTGTTATCGGTAAAGTGGCGGAAGATTGTTCACTTCTTGATATTGTTGTTCTCGACGAACCGGAATATCGTCCACATGAAATTTGCAGCAAATTTTGGCGCGGTTGGTCGGCGTACAAACAACCGACATTTGTAAGTTTCAACGGACGCGGATTTGATATTCCCATGTTGGAACAAGCGGCGTTTCGTTACGGAATTTCTATTCCGGGTTGGTTTTCCATCGACGCAAAAACATTCGAACAACCGCGAAATCGTTACAACATAAAAGCCCATATTGACCTTTGCGATATTTTAACCAATTACGGCGCAACCCGATTCAACGGCGGTTTGAATCTTGCGGCAAGTATTTTGGGAAAACCCGGAAAAATGGGAACTCAAGGATATATGGTACAAGACCTCTATGATGCCGGAGAATTGATAAACATCAATAATTATTGCCGTTGCGACGTACTTGATACTTATTTTGTTTTTTTGCGGGTCATGGTTTTGACGGGAAAATTATCGTTGCATGACGAACAGGTTTTGGTCAAAAAAACAAAAGATTGGCTCCATATTCAAGCGGAAAATAATCCGGCATATCGTCAATATCTTGACAGTTGGGGCGATTGGTTCAATCCTTGGGAAAATCGTAACAATTCCGAAACACATTCGTGAACAGAAATTCGCATGAACAGAAATTCGTTTTCGTAACTTCCAGAAATTCTCAA
>JAISNF010000135.1 GCA_031276415.1 Planctomycetaceae bacterium | reverse complement strand
ATCCTGAGTTTTCAAATCTTCGCGCGTCCATTTTTTGAATCCGGCTTTATTGCCGTCGAGAATAATGTTACCGACATCAGTGTGAATACCGTTCGATTCAGCTGTTGCTTCGTGAAGTTCCAACGGAATAAACGAAAACATTCCATCTTGCGGTAAATCTTTGCCAAGCGAAATTGTAAACCGTGCTTTATCGTAACTCGTTTTGCAATAAAAAAGAATTTCATGTTCCGCCCACTTCGGACTAATCATAATCGGTTTCGCAGGCAATCCAACGACGCGACCAATTCCTGTCCACGGCGAATCCGGGATACTGAAAGCGGCTGTTGTTACGGAAAACGGTTTTGTTGTTTTTGCGGCAAAACGAAGCAGATAATATTTTTCCGCTTCAACCGGAAAACCTGAAACAATAAATTGAATGTGATTGGACGCTTTGCCGGTTGCGGAACAGAAAATTTGATATTCTTTTTTATCGGCGTACTGAAACGGCGGCGCAACAATTTTTTGTTCCGCTTTTGCGCCGCCTTCCTGATGAAGCCGCCACATCAATTTGGTAAAACCGGAAACGGCGTTTCCGATATGAGTTGTATCGGAACGTGTTGACCAAAGATGATTACCTTCGTCAATCCAATCTGTTGATTTATTAAGCGGTACACTGCCGAGCAATTTCGGTTTTTCGTTACCGGCGTTACCACCGGCGTCTCCGTAGGAAGTGTACACAACCGGTTGACCTTCTTTGCCGGATTTTGGAACAAGTTGTCCGCGCCAAAGACCGCCGCGTTTGAAACGGACAATATCACCCGATTTAATATCGGCGTTGTTCACTGCCTTGAGCGATTTCCACGCCGACTCCGGTGTCGTTCCTGCATTTTTATCGTTACCGGATTCGGAATCAACATAGTATTCGGTTCCGAAAACAGAAATAACCGATAAAAAAAATAATGTTGTAAAAACGATTGTAAAAAATATTTGTTTCATTTGTTTGTTTTTAATAGAATTAGAGTTATAGAATATACGTAAAATAAACGTCCTTTGCAGAAACACATCATCGTGCGTAATTGTCCATTTTCATTTTTTTGAGAATACGAAACAACAAAATCGGAAACAAACGAACAAATTTGAAATAAAATTGTTTGGTAGGTTTTGTTAATTATTGTTCCGTATTCTTAAAAAAATTTGCGTCCTTTGCGGACAATTACATTTATTTACTCTGTAAATTTTGTGACGGACAAAACGGACAAAATAGAGAGTTTACTTAAAACTATTGTTTATTGTTATCAAATTTTGGTTACGCCCGGAATTGGTTGCGGATAATTTCCGTTTTCATCGGGGACGAGCGGGAATGGTCCGTCAAATGAAAGATTGGCAATATTGGGAACGTATTCGAAGGTTGAATTCCAGGCGGCTTCGGCTGTAACCCATTGTCCGGTTTCCATTGCCATACGTCCAAGAATTGGCGTAAAGGTTGCATTAATTCCGCGTTCCATTTCGTTCCAAGGTTGGTTATCCCGAATTGCTTTGAAAAAGCGGTCATGTTCGGTTTGGTAGGAATTATTAGCGGGTGATGTCGGTGTCCAAAATACGTTGTCTTTCCGTTGACGCTGAGCGTTGAAATCGGCAAACATTTTCGGCTGGTCAACACCTTCACCAACAACAGCACTGCCTTTTGTTCCATGAATAATTGATTCGAAATCGGAATAAGTATTTTCCATTGTCTGGGCAAACATCATCATTCGGCGTCCGTCAGCGAAACGATATTCAACGGCGGCGTGGTCGATCATTTGATCTTTGGCGGTTCGGATTAAGCGTCCGCCTTGTCCTTGTGCGGAGACGGGAAGTTGCTCGATTGCCCAGCAACAAATATCCAAATTGTGAATCAAAGCGTCCACAATAAAACCGCCGGTTGTCCAATTGAAGTTGAAAATATGCCGTAACTGATGTTCAAGCGGCGATTGATTTCCGATTGACCCGATTTTGTGTGTCGGGTGCATTCGGTAAATCCAAAGTGAGGTCAAATCGCCAAGTTTACCGTCATGAATTGCTTTAACGGTTTCTTCAGTGCGGAGATAATGCCGGTTATTCAGACCGACAGCGACTTTAAGACCTTTTTCAATTGCTTTTTTGTTGGATTCCCGCAACGATTTAAGACCGGGAATATCAACGGCTAATGGTTTTTCGGCAAAAATATTCAAGCCTTTTTCTACGGCATAGGCAAAATGTAATGGGCGGAAAGCCGGAGGCGTTGCGAGAATAACGACATCACCCGGATTGAGGGTATCCATTGCTTTTTTGTAGGCGTCAAAGCCGACGAATTGTCGTTCTGGCGGGACATCGAATTTTTTACTTTCTTCTTTTTTGTCGAGTTCGGCTTTAACGGCGGCGGCGCTGGCGTTGGTTTTATCCTGAAACGCATCTGCTATTGTCCAAAGAACAAGATTGGGATCGGCGTTTAGGGCTTGCAACATTGCGCCGCGTCCGCGACCGCCGCAACCAACGATAGCGATTTTGATTGTATTGGATTCTGCGGCGTGAACTCGCGGAATACCTGATGCAGCCAATACGGTTCCGGCGGCAATAATGCCGGACTGTTTGAGAAATTCACGACGGGTTTCATTAGTTTTGTTTTGGTGGTTCATAAAAACTCCTTAGCGATCAAATGGTATTAAAGTTACTGGAAAACAGAAAAAACAACCGCCCAGTATATTTTGCCTTACACCCATTGTCAATATCTCTGCTTATGTAACTGCCTATTTTCTTAACCGCATAACAGCAAAGTAACAATAAAGTAACAACAAAGTAACAACAAAGAATTATCCGCAGATGACGCTGATAATCGCAGATGATTTTGAAAGCAGATGATTTTTAAAATTGTCCGCAGATTTCGCAGATGGGCGCAGATTAGTGAATAGTTAGTAGTGAATAACGACAAATAGTTTTGCAAGCGAAAATTATTGCCAAAACATTTGGGTACTTCTAAAAACTCAAATTTACTTTTTAAAACCACTGAGAACACAGAGAGCGCGGAGAGGAAATTTTTAAAAATTTATTTTAGATCAAAAGTCAATGATAATATTAGAGAACTTCTAAAAACATTGTTTTTAAAAAATCACATCCTTAAAAATAAGGACTTGTAAATATTTTTCGTCTAAAAATAGTTTTTTAGACGTTGCCATTAAATAACGTTTTGATTCCACCAATTAAAAATTCCTCTGCGTTCTCTGTGTCCTCTGTGGTTAATAAAAAAAATAGTTATTAGAAGTTCCCGATATTGAAAAAGGGCATCGTAGCACTTCGCTTGTTCATTATTCAACAATTTCATATCGTTTAGGCGGTGTGAAACTTGATATTGACGAAAAAACCGGCGTC
>JAISNF010000132.1 GCA_031276415.1 Planctomycetaceae bacterium | reverse complement strand
TTTTCTAAAAAATATTTCACAAGTTCTGTATTCGCCAATATATTTTCTGTAAAATTGCCCCTCAGTTCTGAAAACTTAACCGCAAAGTCTATGGACTTTGTCGTAAAGTCCATGGACTTTGCCGTAAAATTAGGCAATTCTGCCGCAGGTTGAGGTAAACGCGGCGCAGGTTGGGGTAAACGCGGCGCAAGTTGAGGTAAACGCGGCGCAGGTTGAAGTAAACGCGGTGCAAGTTGAGGTAAACGCGGCGCAGGTTGGGGTAAACGCGGCACAGGTTGGGGTAAACGCGGCGCAAGTTGAAGTAAACGCGGCGCAAGTTGAGGTAAACGCGGCACAGAATTTGTAAATTCCGCCGCAAAATTTGTAAATTATGTATTCGGACTGAATCTGACCGTTGCGTAATATGAGTCAATAAGTGGAGTTTTACAGCCGGATGTATTCGGGATGTATTATTGACAACAATTCATTCATTTAACCCTATTGGAATACATAATAAAATGGACTATAATTCTTTTCATGGAAGTCATCTTAACCGTAGAACATTTACGTAAACATTTTTCAGCAGACCCCGTATTGTTGGACGTCTCATTTCAACTTCGCACAGGGGATAAAATCGGTCTGGTCGGACCAAACGGTTGCGGTAAAACAACATTGCTCAATATTTTGGCAGGACACGAAGAATCCGAAAAAGGAACAATCGATAAAGCATCAGGAACAAATATCGGCTATCTCGAACAACGCCCCAAAAATACCTCCAACCAAACCCTCCTCGAAGAAGCAAAATCGGCATTGGCTCCACTCATCAAAATGCAACATGAAGCCGAACATCTCGCCAATCAATTAGCACAAACTACCAACGAAACAGATCTAATCCGCTTGTCCGCCCAATATGACCGGATTCATGAATCTCTTCAACATCACGACGCTTATCATCTCGATTATCGTATTGAGAAAATTTTGCACGGAGTTGGTTTTGCAGATGATGAATTTACCAAACCGGTTTCCGCTCTTAGCGGCGGTGAAATGAATCGATTGAACCTCGCACAACTATTGCTCGAAGAACCAGATATCATGCTCCTCGATGAACCGTCCAATCACCTCGATTTACTGGCAACCGAATGGCTCGAAAATTTTTTACAAGAAACCTCCGCAGCAGTAATTCTCGTTTCGCATGACCGGTATTTTCTCGACCGCGTGACCAACCGAACCTTGGAACTCTTTCACGGAACTATTGACGATTACCCGGGCAATTTTTCAAAATACTCCGCCCTTAAAGAAGAACGTCTGACCGTACAAACTCGGACTTACGAAAAATATATCGAAGAAGTTGAAAAAGCCAAAGAATTTATCCGGCGTAACCATTACGGAATGAAAGCAGCACAAGCCGAAGATCGACGAAAAAAATTAGAACGGCTCATGGAAACGCCCGCCAACCCGCCGCGAAAAATTGAGTCGCCGCCAATGAATTTCAATAAACCCAGCCGAACCGGTGATATTGTGTTCCGTTGCGAAAAACTTTCCAAAAGTTTTACCGCAGGAAAACCGCTGTTTCAGGATTTGACTTTCGATATTGAACGCGGACAACGATGGGCAATTTTGGGACCAAACGGTTGCGGAAAAACAACCTTGCTCCGTTGTTTATTGAATGAAATTATTCCCGACTCCGGTAAATCGGTTCATGGGCAAGGACTTAAAATCGGTTATTTTGATCAGCAATTGCATGTTTTGGATGATTCGCTGCAAGTTGTTGACGCCATACGCCCAATCAATAAAAAAATTTTTGAAGAACCGGCTCGCCGGAATTTGCTGGGAACATTCGGGTTGACGGGCGAACAACAGTTGCAAACAGTGGCGAGTTTGAGTGGCGGTCAACGTTGCCGGGCGGCTCTTGCCAAACTGTCGGCAGAAGATGCTAACGTCCTGATTCTCGATGAACCGACCAATCATCTTGATCTTTGGGCAAGAGCAGCGTTGGAAAAAGCGATTCGTCAATTTGAAGGAACAGTCTTGTTCATCTCGCATGACCGGTATTTTGTTGATCGGGTTGCCGATCACCTGCTGATCATTCAGCCAAACGCAAAATTCAAAACTCTTGAAGGTAATTATTCGACGTTCCGGCACATGGTTTCAAAAGGTTTGATAGCAGATCCCTTTCTGACAGACGCTTTTTCAGACAAAAAAGCAGCAGGAGGTGTCGGCAAATCAATGGTGTCCGTGATTAAACAAAATCAAAACCAAAAGAATAAAGAACAAAATCTGTGGAAAACAAATCCCAAACCAAAAGAAATTGAACCGAAAAAAATAAAAAAAGAAAAAAAAACACGCAAGTTTCCATTCCGAAAAATTCACGAAATTGAAGAAGAAATTTTCGCACGGGAAACACAAATTATGGCATGGAATGACGATTTATTACGTCCGGAAATTGCTAAAGATGGTGAACGTATTAAAGCGATTCATCGTGATATTAAAGAAGAACAAAGTAAAATCGCCACTCTCTACGAACATTGGGAAGAAGCCAACGAACTAAATTGGTAAAAGTAATAAAAAATACTCTTATTTCAACATCTTTCAATAAGTAAATTATTGCCAATCTTTTCACCATCATACAGTCTGCAATTTTTTTTTTCGGAAAGTTTTAATCAAGAATTACTAAATTATCACAACCAAAAAATAATTTAAGATGAGACGATTTAATATAGCCGGACCGTGTAATAATAAACAACATTACATGATTGCCGCCGCAAGCCGTTTGCAAGGCGTTGAGAAATTGATCGACGCAGAACAATATTTTGTCATCCACGCCGCCCGCCAAAGCGGGAAAACAACATATTTACAAGATTTATTGCAACGGCTTAATGCGGAAGGTAAATATTACGCGCTTTATTGTTCGTTGGATAAAGTACAAAATATTTCCGATGCGGAGCGAGG
>JAISNF010000086.1 GCA_031276415.1 Planctomycetaceae bacterium | reverse complement strand
CACGACACCACGCCGACGAATATTCCCGTGCCGACATCACGTCCTGAAATTGACATTGATGTCCTTGATTTTCGCCGTCTGAAAATCTTGTTTCACGATATGAACAGCAGCAACAAGGCAAAACCTTACGGCGTCAATGGTGCGGTAATTGCTTATGCGGTTCTTGATAAACCGCCAGCCGATCCGAATGCGTTGACCCGCACGGTGTTGGCAACACGAACTCCGCATGTTCTGGACTTTACCGAAGAAGAACGCGGACAAAAAGTTTACGTTGCGATTTGTTGGCAAAACGAAAAAGGTCAAAAAGGACCTTGGAGCGAAATCGAATCCGCTATCATCCCGTGAGTTGCCTCAATGTTCCGGTACCAATATTCCGGCGGTTAAAACCGCCGGCTATATTGGAAATGCCCCCGATTGTCGGTAATTTCAAGAGCGGAGAACAACACAATAATTCCGCATTGCAGAACTCTCCGCTCTCAACTCTCCACTATCAACTAAAAATGTTGTCTTCTTTTTGAATATTACTTTATTTTTAATCACGTAGTGATATAATTATTCCGTTTGTGGCGAGATTATAGTTGTTACGATTGATAATAATCTTGTCTTTGCAGGGTTAATATTGAAAAATAAAAAATCCGTTTAATATTTACAAATTATCAATTTATGAGGAGTTTTAATTTTGTTACGTACAAAGACATGCGGTGAATTACGCAAAAGTGATCTTGGTTTTTCGGTAACACTTACCGGTTGGGTTGATTCTGTTCGCGATCATAGCGGTGTTCTGTTTATCAATTTGCGAGACCGGTACGGCTTAACACAAATCGTTTTTCTGCAAGGAGTAAACGATGAAATGTTCAATACGGTTCGCTCACTTCATCCAGAAGATGTTGTTCAAGTTACCGGAACAGTTCAACTTCGACCGGAAGGAATTGTCAATAAAAAAATTCCGACCGGCGAAATCGAAGTAAATGCCGAAAAAATAACCGTGTTGAACCGCACCGAAATAGTTCCGTTCCAGCCAGCCGCACCGGAATTGCCCGCCGAAGAAACACGGCTCCGATACCGTTATCTCGATCTTCGGCGTCCCGCAATGCAGAAAACATTGATGCTACGGCATCGAATTTCCAAAGTTTTGCGTGACTATTTTGACGAACACGGTTTTATCGAAATTGAAACGCCCATGCTTGGGAAAAGTACGCCGGAAGGAGCAAGAGATTATTTGGTTCCAAGCCGTGTGGCTCAAGGTCAGTTTTATGCTTTGCCGCAATCTCCGCAACTTTATAAACAAATTCTGATGATTGCCGGATATGACCGGTATTTCCAGATTGCCCGATGTTTCCGCGACGAAGACCTGCGAGCCGACCGGCAACCGGAATTTACCCAAGTCGATTTGGAAATGTCGTTTGTTGACAGCGAAGATATTATTGAAATGATCAGCGGTCTTATGGAGCGTCTTATGAAAGAGGTATTGGGGCGTGAACTGAAATTGCCGATTCCGCGAATAAGTTATGACGAAGCAATGGAACGGTTTGGGCATGATGCTCCTGATCTTCGTTTTGGTATGGAACTCATTGATCTGACGGATTTGGCAAAAGAGTTTGAGTTTCGTGTTTTTCGGAATGTTGCCGATTCCGGCGGTCGTGTTCGGGCGATCAATGCGAAAGGTGTTGCCGCAAAATATTCACGAAAAGATATTGACGGTCTCAACAATTGGGTGATTGAACAATTCGGAGCCAAAGGAATTGCGTGGCTCAAAGCGGATGCGCAAGGGACATTGACCGGACCTATTGCGAAAAATTTCACCGATTCCCAACTTCAACAGATTGCGGAACGGCTTCATGTTGAAGCGGACGATTTTTTGCTTTTTTCGGCGGATACTTTCGGGACAACCTGTAAAGTATTGAACGGATTACGGCGGCGTTTGGCGGCGGAACTGAAATTAATTGAGCCAAACGAAATGAATTTCTGCTGGGTTGTACAATTTCCAATGTTTGACTGGGACGCAGAAGAGCAACGTTGGATTGCAACGCATCATCCGTTTACTGCTCCGTTGGAAAGTGATTTGCCTTATCTCACAAACACCAAACCGGAAACAACTGAACCGACAACAACTGAACCGGCAGCCAAACCGGAAATATTAACGCCCGAAAAAATCAGAGCGCAGGCTTATGATCTTGTGTTGAATGGTTTTGAGGTGGGGGGCGGAACAATTCGGATTCACGATTCGCGGATTCAGTCAAAGGTGTTTGATTTATTGGGTTTGTCGATGGAAACGGCAAAAGAGCAGTTTGGGTTTTTGCTCAATGCGTTACAATTTGGTGCTCCGCCGCATGGCGGTATTGCTCTTGGTCTTGATCGTTTGGTCATGTTGTTTGGAGGTTTGGACAATATTCGTGACTGTATTGCGTTTCCGAAAACGACCAAAGCCGCTGATTTAATGACCGGAGCACCGAGTCCTGTTGCCGTAAAACAACTTGACGAGTTGGCAATTCAAATCAAACCCGATAACGTGAAAACTGTTACTGAATAGTGATATTTCATTTCGTCTTAACCGGTTTGCAACGATTATCGGTTTGTAACGATAACTTGTTTGTAACGAAATGAAATATCTCAATAACGGAACATTCAGGTACAATAAGTTTCATGAAAATATTCCAACGCCTGACATTCGGTCTCAGTCTGACAAGTCAAATGGTTCTTTGGCTGGCGGGATTTTTTGCGATTACCGGTCTTTTGTGGCGCGAACCAACAAACATTGACACGAACATTGACACGGAACGCAATTGTATTACAGTATTGGCTTTAACCGTTTGGATTATTTTTTTGATTTTCTTGTCCCGCATTGCCCAGCAACCGAAAACTCCGCAACCGGAAATTCCACAACCGGAAAATATAAAAATTCATAACACTTTTTGGATTCCTGTTTTATTAATTGGGTTTCTTTTACCGTTTCCGTTTCCTGTTTTTTATATTTTATTATTGGGAATTGCCGAAATTTTCCGGCAGTTATCGGCAAGAAAAATGTACAAAAAAAATACGATTCCGGCTGTAACACCAATTGAAAAAACACCAACAGAGAAAACAACGACAGAGAAAACAACGATTGAGAACGATTCCGATCATTTTGATCATTCCGAACAAGATGATGATTTCGATGATTCCGTAACGCAAAAAATTGTCCGCCGTTTTACTGAAACAGGAAAAGACCGGTTTGAAGGAACTTTTCTGGTCGGATTTCAGAGCGATCAATTAACGGTAACAATTCATATTCCGTTTTGTCCGGTTTTTGTTTCTGTTCCCAATATTGATGTTTTTATTCTGGACGATGTTGATATTAAATGGAACATTTTCAAACCGCACAATTTTGGTGTTCGGATTGACCTTAAAAGAAATTCCTGTACAATACAACAAGTTCGTATCATGGTTGTTGCGGAATAACAGTAATTATTCCGCAACACATTTATTTTTGTGAATCGAAAATTCATTGAAGTTGGAAAATTACAAATAAACATTACAAATGGTAACTTCTAATAACCGCCCTTTTATTTAAGCACAGTTTATTTAACCACAGAGAACACAGAGTTCACAGAGAAGAAAATTTAAAAAAATATTTTAGATCAAAAATTATTATAAAATTAAATAATATTTTGATTCCAATTAAAAATTCACTCTGTGTTCTCTGTGTCCTCTGTGGTTAATAAAAATAAATTTGTGGTTTTTAGAAGTTTCCCAATAAATATTACAAATATTTTCAAGATAGTCATGAACTTGTTTTTTTCTTCGCGGCATCAAATCCGTAAACAAGCCCGAAAACGTTTGAAGATCAGTTTTCCTTGGGCGTTTCTTGTATTTAATTTGGGGCTTTGTTTTCTTTTGTTTTGGAGCATTCTGTTTGGCGATCAACAGACGTGTTTTCGTGACGAATCTCATTTTCACTATCCGCTTTTCCGGTATGTTCAAACGGAGTTGAATGCCGGTCGATTTCCGCTTTGGACTCCGTATGATAATATCGGTCAACCTTTTTTCGCAAACGCTTCAATTGGAATTTTGTATCCGGTTAAACTGATATTTTTCCTTCCTTTTGATTTTGCATTGTTGTACAGTTGGTATATTGCCGGTCATGTATTTCTTGCAACATTAACGATGTACCATTTAATGCGTTATTGGCGAATCAGTTCGTGGGGGGCGACATTAGGGGCGTTATCTTATGGTTTCTGTGGAACTGTTTTTGGACAATATTGTAATCCTACTTTTCTTGTTGGGGCGGCTTGGGTTCCGGAGGCGATCTTGTGGGCGGATTACGCATTGATTCGGCGGTCTTTTTATAACGCAATTATTTGTGCGGCGATTCTTTCTGTTATGTTATTAGGCAGTGATCCGCAGGCGGCGTTTCATGTTGGTTTGGCGGCATCTTTATTGGCGTTATTTCGTTGGCGGCGTGAACGGTTGCTTCTAAAAACCAGCGGAGCCGTTCTCCGCAACACGTCGTCGTTTCCTCTTTTTTCGTTACATTCATTTGCCGCAATATTTCGTAACAGATTGGTTTTGCTTGGTGTTATTGCGGGAGCAACATTTTTGTTTTCGGCGGTTCAGATTCTTCCGTCCGGCGAATATGCGCGGCTTTGTGATCGTACCGGTTACAAAAATCCGCGTTCTATTTGGGAAATTCCTGTTTTTTTATTGGCGGACGAAAAGGATTTGGCGAAAGACGAAATTATTTTCGATGATACTGCTGTTTCGACGCGACAAACGGCGGATGTTAGTCGGTTGACTCGTTGGCAACGGATTTTCAACGGTATTTTTCAGCGGGGCGTTCTTGATATTCATCAGTTCAATTCGTATCAATTTAGTACACATCCGCTTAATTTTGTGTCGTTTATTTGGTCTAATGTTACGGGAAGAAATTTTCCGCAAAATACGGCGTGGTTTGGAACAGTTTTTCGTTATCTTAAATCTCCTGATTGGCATTTTACGCTTTATGCGGGAATTGTTCCGTTTTTGCTGGCGGTTTTGATGTTACGTTTTTGGTTGCGTCCGGTTCAAAATATTCGGATTATCTGGATTTCATGGCTTTTTGTTATTGCTTTGCTTGGAGGTATTGGGTATTACGGACTGGGTTGGATGTTGACTTTTTGTTTTGGTGTTCCGTTGGAACAAAATCCGGTTGCTGCTCCGGTTGGCGGGGTTTATTGGTTTATGCAGGTTTTGATTCCCGGTTATATTCAATTCCGTTACGCTCCCAAATTGCTTACTTTTGCGGCTTGTCCGATGGCGGTTCTGGCTGGTTACGGTTTTGATTTATTGTTGCTAAATTTTATTCAGAAAACGGCTAATTCCGGTTCTGGTTCCAATTCTATTTCTGCTTCAATAAAGCCGGATTGTTTTCTGTTATTAAAACGTTTTAACCGGTTTGCGATTGTTATTATTGTTATTTCTATTTTACTGCTTCTTCCTGCGTTTATGCAAAGTGAATGGAATAATCTTGCAATAAAAATTCACGCCGGCGAATTTAATGGTCCTTTCAAACCTGATCTTGCTCAGCAGCAAGTTATTGGTTCGTTAATTCAGACAATCCTGGTTTTATTTTCCGTTCTTTTGTTGTTACGTTACAGGACGAATATTTCGGCAACAGTATTTTCGGTAATTCTTTTAGGAGTTATTGCTATTGACTTGTATATTTCTTGCAGTCCGACTTTATTTTTGATGGATCGGAGTCAATACTACAAGAACCATCCTGAATTTTTGAAACGAATTGAACGTCCTGATGATTTCATGCCGATTCGCATTCATCAGAATATTAAATCGCCGGTGCGCTGGCAATTGGAATCTTCGCCGAATCGTGAAACGGAATTTCGTATTTATGAACGCCGGTTAATGCAAATGCAACTTCATTACGATGCACCTCGTAATCGTTTCGGTAATTTGCCTGTTGCGAAAACAGTCGAATCGGGAACGATGAGTCCTTATTCTTACACATCGTGGGTTCGGAAAAATATACGCAACGATTATAGGTTTGAAAATAATCTCATGTTTATTGGGGTGGAATATGTATTGATGGATGTTTCCAAACCGCTTGATCCCAATCTTGCGACGATAATTATTTATCCTAATCAAGCGGATACGCCGGCTGATTGGGCGGAAAACACAGTTCTTTGGCGGTTGAACAATCCTCGCCAACGGACTTGGATTGAAAGGGAAAATAAAAGAGAAAATATTGATACTAAAAATCATTTTAAAGAAACGGAAAATGCAGAAAAAACGGAACAGGAATTTTCACATATTATTGATTACGCTCCTAATCATCTTGTTATTGAAGCGAAATTATTGGAATCGGGAGTTGTTGTTCTTTCCGATCAATTTTGGTCTGGTTGGAAAGTTTGGATTGAGACGCTTTCGAATGACGGGCAACATGTTATTTCATCTATTCCGGGCAATATTCGACCGGTTGAGGAAATTTTTAGGGGAGTTGATCTTCCCGCCGGACATTTCCGTCTGATTTATCGTTACGTTCCCGATTCATTTTGGCAAGGCGTTATTTTATCGGGAACGAGTTGGTTTATATTTTTAATAATGTCATTCGCCATGTTTTTTGTTCCCAAAAAGAAATCTACGCTAACACGTTAAAATTTAAGTAATTACAAGTCAAGTACAAGTGAAGGGGTAACTGTCTATTTGATTTGTATGATTTATTTGATTTTTAATGGTATCTCTTCTGATTTTCATGTGAAAATTTTTGTAAAGTTCAAGATTAAAATACAACACTATAATATCTAATCTATTGAACCTTAATGAAAAAGAAGTAGAATAATAAACGCATAATTCAACAATTTCCGTTAATCTGAAAAATTGAAACAATTCCAATGAACCTTTACGCATTTACTACGCCAGGTATTCCTGAAAACGACGGTTATCTCAAGATTGGAGAGACTAAGGGCGATGTCGATAAAAGAATCAAAGAACAAGGACATACGTTAAATACAAAAATTGTTAAAGTTTGGGACGTTACCATAATTACTGACCGCACACATATCGATAAACGAATCCATCAATATTTACGCGAACAAGGATTTCATAACCAAATATTCCAAGATACCGGAGAATATACTGAACTCATTAAATGTGATGTTGACGATCTCAATAAGGCTTTTGAAATTGTTAAACAACAAATTTACAACGAAGAAATTCAACGTCAAGAACTTTGTGACAAATTTTATCTTGAAATTCGTAACTGGTATTACTGGACTGCTAAAACCGGAAACGATCCTTATTCTGT
>JAISNF010000508.1 GCA_031276415.1 Planctomycetaceae bacterium | reverse complement strand
CGCCCGCAGGCAAGAAATTGCAACAGAAATTCAAAACGGTCGGCGAAAACCAAGTGATTATGCGATTTTTTACCGGATGAACGCTTTGTCACGAAATTTGGAAATTGCTTTGCGAAGTCAGAAAATTCCGTTTCAATTGTTACGCGGTCTTGAATTTTTTAATCGGAAAGAGGTTAAAGATACGCTTGCTTATTTACGGGTGATGCATAATCCGTTGGACACGGTTGCTCTGTTGCGGATTATCAACGAACCGACACGCGGAATCGGTAAAACCACTCTCAAAAAATTAACCGATAAGGCAATGCATTCAGGTTTGCCGGTCATGGAAGTTGCCCGTAACATTAATCATTTTGCCGGAATGAACGCTAAAACAAAACGGGCTGTAACTAATTTTATCGAAATGATGGATCGGCTGATAGAGATTTCATCGAAGGAATATCCGGTTGAAATGTTGATTCGTATTGTGTTGGATGAAACCGGTTATCAGGAACAATATATTCACGCCCAATCCGAAGAAGATCAGGAACGTCTCGAAAATATTGAAGAACTTTTAACTGTTGCCCGTGAATTTGATACAAAAACAACGTCTGTAACGGAAAATCGTGAACTGTTGCCTTCCGATTCTTTGTCGGAATTTTTGGAACAAGCCGCATTGGTCAATGACGTGGATGATTTTGATAAGGAGACAGAGCGGGTTTCTTTGATGACGTTGCATGCGTGCAAGGGGCTTGAATTTCCGATTGTGTACATTATTGCGATTGAGGAAGGAATTTTGCCGCATGAGCGGGCGAATGATCAACCCTTACAAATTGAGGAGGAACGCCGTTTATTTTTTGTCGGTGTAACTCGTGCGCAACAAGAACTTCGTCTTAGTCGTACTGATCGTCGTGATTTTCGCGGTTCGTTTTCTTCGGTGATTTACAGCCGGTTTTTGATGGAAATTTCGCATGATACAAATTTGATACAATATGATTCGCCTACGGATTTTCTTGAAGGCGAAGATTTGGGAGATGGTTTTCGGTTGATACGTGAAAAAGTTCCGATGGAAACAGACTCAGAAACCGATACAGAAACCAATACGGCAATACACCGCAAACAAAATATTCAGGACAATAATTCAGATAATAATTCGGACAATAATTCGGATAATAATTTAGACAATAATTGGGACAACGATTTGGATATTGAATACTGCAACAATTTTAACGAACAGGATGACGATGTGATTCAAGAAGAATACGATGAGGACGGTTATCCGATTCGGCGGCTTCCGTCCCAAAAAAAGAAAACAAGCAAAAAAATTACCGCTACGCTAATGACTGCCGCTGAATTACAACGGCAACAAATAAAAAAGAAAACGAAAAAAAATGAATAGTACAAAAATATTGTCCGTAAATAGACGCAGATTCTTTTGAAAATTATCTGCGTCTCTCTGCGAAATCTGCGGACAAATTTTTGTTTCTGTATTTATTTTAAGTTTATTTTAAATTTATTTTAATAGATTGTTCTATCTTGTTTTTTGTTCCAGATATTGAAGAGGTCGGCGCATTTTTTTTTATCGATAATTTTGGGTTGAAGTAATGGGCTTTGGGCGGTTCCTTCCATTAATTGGTAGATAAATTCGTCATCGAATCCGCCGATTGTGGAATCGTGCCGGTCTGCTCCGAAATAAAGTTTTCTAATTCCCGCCCAGTGAATAGCCGCCAAACACATTGGACATGGTTCGCTGGTACTGTAAATTTCACAGTCGGAAATATTGAAACGTCCCAATTTTGCGGTTGCTCGGCGAATCGCAACAATTTCAGCGTGTGCGGTCGGATCGTTTGTGCCAAGCACTTCATTATGAGCCACCGCAATCACTTCGCCCTTCCGAACAATCACCGCTCCAAAGGGACCGCCCAAATTTTTGTTCATTCCCTCTTTGGCGGCATCGTATGCTAATTGCATATATTTATTCATTGATTATAATTTTAACCGTTTTATCGTTGTAAATTTTATCGTTGTGAATATTGATGGATTCGGCATTTGCGCCGTTTCGCAAAACATGAACAATTAAATCAGGATATAATCCTACCGTAACATTCCTTGACTTTCAATACGTTTCCAAAAATTATTCGTCTTACTCCGTCAGGTCGCGGCGCAGTTGCGTCGATATTATTGTACGGTTCCGGTGCCTTAGATATTCTGAAACGGCATTGGACAGGTCAGGAACTTTGTGTTACCGATCAACCTTTGTTCGGACGTTTCCGATTGGAAATAATCGGACAAAATGAAGAAGTTGTTGTTCATGTTTCCAATCGTAACGAAATTGAAATTCATTCGCACGGCGGTGAAATAGTTGTTTCGGCAATAGAATCAACCCTCATTCAAGACGGAGCCAATTCTGTTTCATGGCAGGATTTTTTTTGCAACGGTAAAACACAAAGCGAATCAGCACTTCGTCTTCTGCCGTTTGCTCCAACCGAATTTACCGCACAAATTTTACTCGATCAATACAACGGAGCCTTAGATCGGGAATATGCGGAGATTGAAAAACTTGAAAACGAAACATTAAAACAGCAGCGGTTGAACCGTTTGAAAGAAAACGCAAAAATCGGAAAACATCTTGTCGAACCGTTTCGGGTAGTGCTTGCCGGAGCGAGTAATGCGGGAAAAAGCAGTTTGTTCAATAGCATTCTTGGTTTTCAGCGGAGTATTGTGAACGTTATTGCCGGAACAACGCGTGATGTTGTTTCGAGCCAAACAGCGTTGGACGGTTTCCCTGTTACGTTTTATGACACGGCGGGATTTCGTGAAACACAATTCGACTTGGAACGGCAAGGAATAGAACGTTCCCGACAATCAATTGCGAATGCCGATTTGCTTGTTTGGGTGATTGATTTGACCGTTCCTGAAACGGAACAACCGACTATACCTGATACGGAAAATATCTTGATTTGTTTTAACAAAATTGATTTGGTTTCTCCAAACAATTCAACTCCAAACGATTCAATTCCTTGTGAACAACAAACCGTTTCAGAAAAAAAATTCATAGTAAGCGCAACAACCGGACAAGGTATTGAAACATTGCTTGAACAAATTATTCGCCGTTTAGTTCCGAATCCGCCAAAACCGCTTGAAGCGGTTCCGTTGTAATTGTCTGTTTTTATCAACGACAAAAATTGTCCGCAAATTACGCAGATTACGCAGATGATTTTTGAGAATACGGAAACAAAAAGTTACAATAAAAAAATTGCAACGATTTACGATGAATTTACGATGAATAGTAGGAAACCGGCAAACCGGCGATTTTTGATTCATAAACAAATAATCCTCCGGCGTTGGGTTCAAGTGGTTGCATTTCCGGTGTTAAACCGAGACTTGCGGTTGTAATAAAAATTGTTTTGAGTTCCGAGCCGCCGAATGTCAATGATGTAACACGTGAAACCGGAAGCCGGATTGTTTCTAAAAGTTGACCGTTTACCGGATTCCATCGTGTAATTCGTCCGCCGAGCCAATGAGCGATCCAAAGCATTCCGTCCGAGTCAATAGTCATTCCGTCAGGACGCCCGAAATTGTCGGAATTATTTTCCGTACTGATATTGGGAAAGGCAATTACTGTACGGCGGTTGCTTAATTTCCCTTCGCCGGAATGATAATCGAATGCGTCAACACGTAGCGTTGGAGTGTCGATCCAGTAAAAAGTGTTACCGTTAGGACTCCACGCAAGACCATTGGAATTAGTGGCTCCGGTAATGGCGGTTCGACAACCGTCCCCGTCCAAAACATAAAGCGATGCCCGACCTTGTTGACGTTGTTTATTGAGTGAACCAAACCAGAAACGCCCTTCCGGTGAACATTTACCGTCGTTGTAACGATTTTCTGGAATTTGCGATTCGGGGTGAATTTTCGTGTTTGTTTCGATAATTTCGATAGCGTTTTCGATAGCGTTTTCGGCAACATTTCCGGCAATGTTTTCTGTAACGCTTTCTGTAATCCTTGAAGTGAGTCGGACTTCTTCGATTCCGGTTTGTGTTGCGAGAAGCAAGTTTCCGTTACGGCATGGAACCAAACATCCGGTTTGATTGGGAAGCGGAAAAGATTCGTCAATACCGTTTGCCGGATCAAAACGGTGTAACATTAAACCTTCAATGTCCAACCAATAAAGCCGTTGCTCCAAATCATGCCAAACCGGTCCTTCACCAAGTAAAGCATGCGCCGAATAAAGTATCTCCGCCTGTTTGTCCATAATCACAAAATAAAATTATTAATTTTATGTTAATTTTACGTTAATTTTATTTTTTTACCAATCCAAAAAATGACGTTACATAATTGTTACAGCGAAGAGTTACACAAATTCGGTGTTAAGGAAACAATTCCATGAGTGCGTCCGCGAATATTTTCAGACCGGTTTTATCGGGATGATTGATATTGTTACTCATCAGCGTGGAATAAGGAATTCCTTGCCGCCAGAGCCGTCCGTATCGGGCGGCGGCATCGGCAAGAGCAATACGGTTTTCCGCAGCAAAACGGCGGAGGTCTTTAACATATTGTCGCGGATCGTCATCAATATTGCGTTCCCGATCAAGTCCCATCCAATCGGTTCGAACATAATGCGGAGCCAAAATAATCCATTCAGCACCGATTTTTCGAAACGATTCAAGAAGAATAGAATATTGTTTGATTAATGCCTCGCCGCTTAAACCGGCGTCATTGACAAATTCCATAATAATCAAATCCGGTTTGAGATCAAGAATTTTTTCTTTGAAATTGTATTTACTTCCAGCCGGTTCCGCGAGATAGGAACCGGAACCGCGTCCGCCCCATGCTTCGGTGAGCAATTCGATTTTTGCGTTCGGAAAACGTTTTTGTAACCGTTTGACGAATTGTTCCTGCCAGCGTTCTGTTTTGGGGTCTTTCAAATAGCCGGCATCTGTTACGCTATCACCCCAAGCGAGAATACGAAGTTTTTCACCGGAATTGATTTTTGCCATTGTTTTCGGAAGTAATTTTTCCGCAACAGTATTTCCTTGTGTTTTCGGCGGTTCGTGAAATTCTGTTTCGAGAATAGGGAAAAGGGCGTTGGCGTCAAGACGTTCCGTGTTTGCTTTAATCCAAATATTCCCAAGACGCCGTTCACCGTCAACAATAGAGGGCGGTTGCGGCATCATAATATGCGGAGTTCCTTTCCGTAACTCAATTTTACCGTCTTTTGTCAAAACAACAGAATCGATCCGCATTTTTCCGTAGCGGTAATCAATCCAGACCGGTTGATGTTCTCCGATGCGGCTTTCCGGTGTTCGTCCGACTGCGCCCCATCGTGTGAAAACGTTATAATCCTTTTCCGATTCAAATATTTTTGCGTTTGCGCCGGAACCGTCCCGAACAATAACAGAACCGGAAACCAATGCAAACGATGTTGGAAAATCATCAGTTCCTTTCGTTTGAGTAAGAACCAACTCATTGTTCCAGGTTCGTTGTTCGTTGTACAAAGGTAAGCGGTCATATTTTTCCGCTTTGACATCGAACTGATCGGAGGGGTCAATATTCAGAGTTGCCGTTTGACCGCGAAATTGAACTTCAACCGTCCAATCGCCCGTCAATCTCATTACTGCCGGTTCTTCACCGAAACACATATTGACCAAAAAAATTACGGAAAATATTGTTGTTAAATACTGAAACATGATTGTACCTCCAAAAAATTGTAATTGTAATTGTAATATGTACAACCGTAGACGGAATGAATCGCCACCCACGGATCAAACTAAAAATCTACGCTAATTATCTAACACTAATTTGTGTCATCAGCGGACAACTGTGTTTATTTGTTACGGATTGCTTCAAGGATGGTTGGGTCTTTGATTTTGTTATCTTCGGCGAGCAGCAATGTTTTTGACATAATTTCGGCAGTTTTGGGATCATCGTCAATAAACGGTAAAAACAAACGTCCGCGATGTTGCGAATGAACCGGCAAAATCGTCAACGAACCTCCAGCCATTATTTGTACTTCACCGCTGCCAAGATGAATTGTGTATTCGCCCAATGTTCCTTTGACTAAGGCGTGTGATTTTTTCAGTGTAACATTTTTAAGTTTAACCAAACGGAGAGTTTCTTCCAAAATTGCTGTACGCATTTCAATTGTTGAAAATGACGCTTCTGGATCGACTCCGCCGATATGCGCAACACTAACCACCAAATCCAAATCCCGCATTATTTCCGAAAAAATCACCGGCGGTATTTTTTCAATCGGTATCACTTTCAATGTCCGACGATCTACAAATTCAATTTTCTCAATAGTAGGCGGCTCAATATCTGACGGCGTAAACCAATCTGCGTAACAATAAAGCCAAACCATCAAATCCAATTTGTAAAATACTTTTTGAAATCCCAAATATTGATCAATTGTCCAATTCCTGCTTTTCAGTAACGCAACCGCTTTTGACGGCTGAATCTGATGACCCGCGTAACGATTAGAGTATGTTTTGACATTCTTTTCATCGGCATTCGGTAAATACAATTCACGGAAAATCTGCTTGAACGGCTGTACTATTTCACGTTCAAAAACAATTTTCTGAAAATTTTTCCAAACCTTATTTTCAAATAAATGTACAGGATGCGCTATGACAATGCGATCTGTTGACTTTAATTTTTGCGTTGCGTCAATTTTACCGTCAACATCAACAAGTTGACCATCCGCAAAGAATCCGAAATTATTTTCATAACAATAAATAAGTTTCGATATAATTGGTTTAATCGCCGGATTTTGTGACAAATTATAAAGTTCGTCAACCGTAAATTCGGATTCAAATTGCATTGCCTTTTCAAAATTAGTGCGGACATTACTAAATTGATTGCGGAATGTTTTGACAACTTCTTTGAGTTCTTCAACGTAAGGATGTTTTTTGAGTTTGGACGGAATATCTTTGAGTTCCGTACCGTTTTCTTTTGCGCTACGAATTGAAGGTTTGCCGAAATCGTCAATCACTACCGACAACTCAAAACCGTCAATATTTTTCGGAACAATATACCCGACCAATTCCTTTGACTTTTCTGTTTCCATTGCCCAAATGAAACGGTTTACATCTTCATAACCGGCACTTCGTGCTAGATTCTGAAACGCAATTTCACAAATTTTACCTTCGGATTCTTTGCGTTGTTGACCGAATTTTTTACTTTCGTTCAAAAAATTCTGAATAAAATTGTAACGTTCTAATTGTTCTTTTTCGCCTGATTTTCCTTTTTTCAACGGCAAAAGCGAATACGCAAGCAAGTTGTCTTTGTTGCGTTTATCCGTAACCGATTTTTTCACGTCGGCAATGTTCAATTTTCCGCGCAATGCATCGGCGAATATTTGTGCGCGTCGATGATTGTTTCCGCTGGTGATATATTTTGCGGCATCGTAAACCATTTGAAAACGTTTTTCGCCAAGCGTTTTGTAAGCATCGTTGAACCAATTAATATCAAACGCTCCATCTTTGAATTGTTGTGGCGAAATCGGAGAATATCGTGCAATAATTGACTCTTTTGTTTCATTCATCGATTCGTTGACGTGGGCGTGAAAATACCAACATGCCGAAGTCAAACCTTCCCAACCCAAAAATTCCTGTACAAGATCAATCCATTGCGGCGCATACATTGCCGCTTCAAGCAATCGTTGCTCTGGAATATCCGCAAACAATTTTGAATCCGCCTCGTCCTCCGGTTCACACGCACGCAAAAGCGAACTGAAAACATCACTACGCGAATTTTTATTCGACCAAATATAACCGCGAGTAAACGGCGTTTTGTCCATCGCTTTAAGAATTTTAACAAAGTAACGAATACCTTCAAAATGTTCAATCAGAACAGCAAAACTACTTACTTCGGTAGGAGTATCGCCGCGCTGAATTTCTATTTCAAGAATACGCTCAATCACTTTCGGAATTAATTTTACAAAATTCGGATATTTGGAAGAATCGCTTTTTACCCCTGAAAAAACACGACGAAAATTACTACCGGAAGATATTGATCGTATCACAGATTGAAAAGTGTTACTTGAATTATTTCTAATCAATATTTCACGTAACAACTCTTCTTCGTCAATCAAATTTAAGGCCCGTGCTTTTTCAAGAATATCAATTGAGGGTGCTATGGCACGGTTGTAATTTGACACTTTATAAAAGTTGTACAAAATATTAAACCGTTCTTTAAAACGTGTGGAATCAACAAATATACTATGGCAAAATTCGAGTGGTATTTTAATCGGTTCAATCGGAACATTGAGATTGAACAAGGTCATTTGATCATTATCGATGACAAAGAATTTACTCGTATTGGAAAAACAATGTTGTGTAAAAAGTTTCTTTGGTGTTGCGTTATAGATTCCCGATAAAATGTCTACAATAAAATCAGTTTTCTCTTCAATC
>JAISNF010000579.1 GCA_031276415.1 Planctomycetaceae bacterium | reverse complement strand
TTTTTTTCCGATTTGGACAATTTTTGTTCTGAAAAATATTCCGGTTTGAAATCGCAAGGAGCAGCCGCTCCGATAATTCCGTTACAATCAGGAAAAAGCCGCAAACAACATTCGAGCATTTCTTCTGTTGTTTCGACACGGTGAATTTCGGCTCCGTCAGGATAAACCAACGTAACCGGTCCGCTGACAATCACCGGTAATTCACCGCGTTCCAAAACAATTTCCGCAAGAGCAACACCCATACGACCACTTGAACCGTTTGTCAAAAAACGTACAGGATCAAGATATTCACGTGTCGGACCTGAAGTAATCAAAATGCGTGAACGTGTTGACATTTTATTTTGTTAATCGTACTCGCCCCCAACCGCCGCGTTCTCCCGAAACGCGATTGTCGCCATTCCAAACAAATTGCCGTTGACGATTTTCCCCATCCTCGCTGTCGTCAATAGCAATATCGAACAAAATTTCCTGATTTTCCTTCGGCATAAAATCAAGTAACATAAACGGAATTGCTGTTTCAAGATAATAGCCGGTACCATCCGGTTTCAACGAAACAATCCGTTTGATTGTTCCCTGTTGTTTCGGAGCGTTACGAATAAATGTTTGGTCATTTCCTGTTGGATTGGCACCGAGAAGAATTTGCCGGTCACTAAAAATCAGGTTGCCCGATTTATCAAGGTCTTCGTATCCGATAAACAATTCAATTCCGTCGCCTTGCCAGAGATCAGCCCCTTTGTGATTGTTTTTACCCGGAGTTTTATCCGTAACATCAGTAAAAATGTACAGATTTTCCGCGTCCCACGCAACACGAAACGCCGCACTGATTCCGGCGGAGTTTGTGCCAAGCACCATACGCGTTTCACTAATTCGGACGGGCGGCTGACCAGACCAATCATCACGGCTGCCGTCAATTTTTAACGGTGTTTCAACCCATGCCGCCGAAATCGTTTGTTTACCGTAACCTTGTGATTTCGGAACAAACCGCGGATCGTCAAACCGAAACGGTTCACGCTTACCGGTAAGAACATTCCAAATATCGTTGTTCGATTTAACTACTTCCGCAACAAAATTTTTCCAGGGGCGATCAGTTACGGAAAATAATCCCGTGTTTGCTTTTTCACCGGTGTTCTTTTCAAAAAAACGTCCGGCGCGTGCCTGATCAAGTAACGTAAACCATTCGACACCGACAACATAATCGGTTGCGGCTGCTTGTTCGACATAATTCCGATAAGCCAATCCGCGTTCTGTTTGCGTATTGACACTGCCGAGACCGCCGGGCAACGCCGACTCCGCCGTACAAGTATAATGCCACTCACTCAACAACATCGGTTTACCGCCAGACCATTTTTCAATACGATTAATAAATTGAACGTCAAATGCCGTCGTGTAATAGTTGACGCTGATAACGTCACAATATTTTGCACAAATTCCGACCAGCATTTCATTGTTTGCCGTACCCGGTTGCCAACGGCTGCCAAGAAGGAGATGATTTTTGTCATATTTATGAAACGTTTCGGAAAGTAACGAATAATAACGTTCAAGATAAATTCCGGTAAATTCCGTAACATCTTCCGACGCTTTTTTTGTTGTTACGGGAAGCCCCGGTTCGAGAATGGCGTTGAACGAATCCGCCTGCATTTCCCAAGCAGTATTGAATTTTTTAATGTTACTGTATTTTTTTTCCAGAAAGTCAACCAACTTCTTTTTGGCGGCGAATTGACCGGATAACATCGGCAAAGCCCGCGGCAAGTCTTCGGTGCCTTGTTCGTTAGCAAGATAATAGCCAATAATTAACGGATCATTAGCATGGGGAGCAATATTGTTCGCAAAAATAGTGTCAATTTTTTGTACAAGTTCAGAATCGAACACATCGAAAAAACCGCGTGCGCCCGGAATATCAAAACCAAGTCCCCAAAATCCAAACATTCGGACATGCGGAAATTGTTTTTTTACAAAGGCTTCAGGAATACTCGAAAACGCACCGCCCGATGTAAATCCAAACGCACGAACCCGATCAATCATTCGTGTTGCCCATTCATTGTGATCATAAGGTTTGCCGTATTTTCGAATCACATTGACAAGATAAAAGGAAACCGCTTTATCATTCCACCACGATTGCGGATTCCATGCTGTTGCAAATTCTCCGGTTCGCGGCGGTAACCATTCAAAAATAGATTCACGCCCTTCGGTGTAAGTGTAATCTTCGCCGGGGTTGAAACTACAAAGTCCAAGATGAAAAAAAACGTTACCGCTTGGATCAACAAAAAACCATCGGTCTTTTACTTTCTCAACATAAAAGAATCCCGTTTTTTTCAAACCAAACAATGAAGCCGTTCCTTCAAAGCCGCCGTAAATGTTACGTTTTTTTTGTTTCGGAAATGAAGCGTAATATTGTTCGTCGGCTTGAATATCCTTTTGAAGTTCTTCTTCGGACGAGATTTTACCGGGAAAATTACGTACAAAATCCTGACCAAACCGGTCAACCATTTTCGCAACACTAAAATTGTCGTCTTTACCGGACGAAAATTTCAGGTCAATTGTTGCGTGATCTTTATTGTAAGGACAACTAAACCAGACATGAAAGATAGACCAATTCCATTCGCGATTATCTTGAAGTTGAAAAAATGTTCCTTGTTCCAGACCGGTCAGACGAATTGTTGCGCCGCTTGGAGCCGTCAACTCCATAACTTGCGTATTTCCCTGATAAAGATGAGGTTTTGCCGGTTTTTCCATTGGAAACGGTTTGGCTTCCTGCTGATCGAAACGATATTTTCCGCCTTCATTGATTGCAAAAGGAATATTGCAACCGATCCGAAATGCCGCCAAAGTGTTCGGCGGATTTTTGATACTCATTTCGATAAGTCCGTTCTCTTTTTTAACAAAAACAATTTCCGTACCGCTTTCATATTTAATAACCGCTTGATTTCCGTTATTGGTGATGGATTTATCAAATATTTTGGTAATATTTTTTTGACTGTTGTCCTGAAGATCAGGATAGGAAAAAACGAGATCGTCCAAACCTTGTAACGGAAACTTAATCCCATTGGGCGTTAATACCGGTTCCGCCGCAACCAAAACCGCCGACCACAACATCAAAAAAAGAAACGAAAACATAAACGTCTTAGTCATAATAAACCTTTCAAAATTAAAAAATTAATAAAAATCGTAAAGTAAATAAAATAAACAATCAAAATTTTTCTAAAAATAACAAATCGACAACAAAATAGCAAGAGAGACCGTCAATGTTACAATGTATAATTTCCATGAAAACAAAAACATGGTTTATTACAATATTTATCGCAATATTTATTATAATATTTATTATAATATTTATTGTAATATTTATTGTAATAAATTTATACTTTGTCGGGCATTGACGGTTTCTCTTGGATGGTTTTACTTTTCAAGGTTTTTCAACAGTAAAATTAAATTCTGTTTTTCCTTTAACTTCGCAAGTCAAACCGGAAGTTGAAGGTGAACAATATTTTTCATTGACGATTCGTTTCATTTTGAAATCGGGCGGCAACGATTGAACCGGATTATCAAAATATACGGTGTACGTTCCCGCCGGAACTCCATCTCCAGGTTTGAGGGAAGTTAGTGAATAAGTTCCGTCTTCTTTGAGCGTTCCTCGTGCTTCGTATGTTGCGGTGGTAAAAATAACATTGTTTCCGGTAACTGGTGTACCATCAGGGTAAGTTACTTTTCCTGAAACTGTAACAAGTTTATTACAACCGGAACAGCAAAACAAGAGGAACAATAAAAAAATAGTAAAATTTCTCATAATAATCAAACTCCTGAAAGTTAAAGTATTTCACTTTTTCAAATGATTACGGTAATTGAACAGGTCTGCCGTCATTGACAATTGTCAACATAGCGGCAGTGTCTGCGGGAATGGTCATAGTAACGGCACGAACGGAGCCATCGCCTAATGTAAAGTTACAAATTCCCGGATGCCAACTACCGAATCCCAATCGGGTTCCTCCCCAAACATTGGCGAAAACATTCGGCGGATTCAGACTTCCTCGTTGCCCGCCGCTAAGGATTGCCCCCCCCGACGTGTAACCGCCAAACTTGAGACCGCGACAACTAGCAAGACTTTGCCATTCAAAAACACTTAGATAAGACCCATCGGAAAGATAACCGGAATCGTCTGTTTCTGCGGGATTGGAACCGCCATCAATCCATGTAACATTTAAAGCGGAAGCCCATTGTGGGGCATTGGGATCATTACCCATAAAAATTTGTTTTTCACCGAACAGGATTTGATTACTTGTTCCATCGCTGATCCAAGCAAAGTTATCTCGCGGCGACCAAGTAGATGCTGCATTGGGATTACTTAGTATAGCAGCACGAAATGGTCCCCGATGATAGTCATAATAAGGTTTAGCGGTACCACCGGAAACATTGTTTGTACGACCAATATTGGTGTGCCATTGACCACTCCATGCGTTATTGGTATCTGTGTCCCAACTTCCATCTGTAACAATCGCAACAGCAAAAGCATAATCTCCGCGAGGACCAGGACTAGAATGATAACCGATACCGGAAGTTGGAATATTCTCGGTAATGGCTACTCCGCCGCGGCGGGTTGGACATTTCATAATGGGAACCGAACCAAATGAATTTTTATTTTCTTGTGACAAACCGTTCCACCAACCGCTGTCATGACCGATCAACCCATTTGTTTCCAGACGCTGTTTGCAAACTTCCCAGAGAGCTTGTTGCTCAATAAAGGGATAAATGTAAGCAAAGAGCGAAAACAATCGTTGCTCATGTCCCCAACTAACATTAACACCGCTACCGGATGGCGGTAATCCTTGTAAGGAATCATGGAAATTGTGTACCGCAATTCCTAACTGTTTCATGTGGTTGGTACATGACATCCGTCTTGCCGCCTCTCTTGCTGCTTGTACTGCCGGTAATAGTAACGCAATTAACACACCGATAATTGCAATTACTACAAGTAATTCTACTAACGTAAATCCGTGAAAGATTCGTACTTTCATTTTTGTTCTCCTTTAAAATAGAGAGGTATTGAAATTTTACAGATTACATAACAAATAATCTGTTTCGGTTACAAAATAGGGAAAACTCAACGCCGAGAAACGGCAACAGAAATATCGCTCTTAGATTTAGGAGCGACACGGTTGTTAAAACAGGTTCATTCCCACCGACAAAAGTGGTACATTACAGTTTTCAAATATAATGCCGAATCAGACCTACTACATTGCACGTGACGCTCCCTTAGCGGAAGCAACGCAACTTTGCAATGCAATAGCAATTTTCTACCCGGAAAATCCGGTCGTAATGTAGAAAATTACAATTCGCCGAAGCGATTTAACAACAGTTGACGTACTCGATTTTTTAAAACCCGAACAAAAATTCGGGCAACTTATTTTTTAAAACGTAATTTGGTCTCCAAAATTTTAAAATAAAAGTTCAGAAATTAAATTAATTGTTTATCATTTTAATAAAAAATTAAAACATGTCAACACCAAAATAAAAATTTTTCCTATTTTATGGACGAAAATTAAACAACAATAATTCCGTATTGCGAACTCTCCACTCTCCACTATCAACTATCAATTCTCAACTAAAATATTGTCTCCTCTTGATTTTCTATTGTAAACAAATTAAATTTTATGAAAATTTTACAGATTACATAACAAATAATCTGTTTCGGTTACAAAATAGGGAAAACTCAACGCCGAGAAACGGCAACAGAAATATCGCTCTT
>JAISNF010000548.1 GCA_031276415.1 Planctomycetaceae bacterium | reverse complement strand
GTTTCCATTATAAAAGGAACAAAAAACATGAGTAAAAATATTGCTGACATTTCGACATTTGAAAATATTCAGAATCAAGCAAATAAATCAATGGGTTTTTCGTCATCTTTATCTGTGTTTAATGGAGCGGATCCGAAAAAGGATGTTGAGAATGAAGACGATGCAGAAATTGAGAATGCTATCGACGCTAAGCGTGAAATTAATGCGGTAGATGCAAAATTAAAAGAGGTGTGGCAGAAGTTTGAGGAGGAAAAGAAGAGGTTGGACACTGCCGCAACAAAACTCAAAACCGCAAAACAATCGAATGATACAAAGGTTATTAGTGAGGCGGCTGATGATTACAATCTTGCTAAAGGTTGGCTTATTACTTACGCTAAAGATATTGAAACGATGCAAAAAGATGTTGCAGGTTTGTCGAAGGCATCGGAAGTTACGAAGAAACCGGCATTACCGAAATTTGAGTCTAATTAAAATTGGTCAGCAACGGGTCCAAAATATTTCCATACCGTTGCTGCTTTTTCGGCTAATTTTTCTCCACGTTCGATAATGGATTTTTCGTCCCATTTATCGATTGCAGAAAAGTAGGTATTGAGTTGAAAATGACTTTCTTGATACAATTTCTTTTTTTCGTTGAACGTTTTATTAGACAGTTCTGAATTGTAGGCGGTTAATGTTAAATTCCCGATATGATTAAGATATTTTCTGTGTATTGTTTCCCAATTAGTGCCTAATTCTGTTTGCCATTCACTAGAAGGAGTTTGCGGCATTACGTGTTCTATGGTGATTTGTGGATTATCAAAATTGATTTCTTCTTTGTGGTTGTATGAATCTTCTAATGTTTCAAGTATTAATTTTCTTACGTTATTTTTAGGGTTTTTAGTCAGTTTTAACGAAGCGAAATGTTTTTTGAAAATTGTATCGTTTGGATAATCTTTATCGTAAAGTGCGGCGCAGACAGCGTGAATGAAACCGGATTGGGGGTATTCGGCAAATGTTTGACAAACGGTGTTGTAGAGTTTGCAGAAGATTTTATTTAGTTGATTGGAGGGGACACAGCAAACGAGCCGACGAACAAGAAAACATTCTACTCTTTTTAATATTGTAATAAAGTCGTCTTTGCATAAATTGTTTTGTTCGTATCGGTGATAAATATTGAGTAAAAAGGGATGGGTTGCGGTGTATCCTAATTTTTTAAGTCTGTGTAAATATTTTTTAATTTGTGTATCGGGCTCTTTATTGGGGTCGGTAATTTTTTCGTAATATTTTGCAAATTGTGATAATTCAATTAGTTTATTTTTTACGGTTGTTGTATCTGTACCGATATTTGATTTTGTTTCAGAATAAACATTGGATTCTTTAACAGCGATACCATCTTTCATTAAAAAGAAACGTATAAATGTTGTTAGGTGTTCTTTTAATGAATCTTGCATAGGTTGCCAATAATTTTCGTAATATTGGTCATGTTCACTATTGGGGATATTCATAAAAAAGAAGTTCCTAACAAGATCGGCGGGTGTTAAAGCCTTTCCGGTTGCGTTAAGGCTTTCAAAGATACGATAGGGGTCTTCATTTTCGAGTAAGGTGATTTCGACAATATAGAGATAAAGGGTTATTATTTGTTTTAATTTTTGGGGATCGATTCTGCTTTTACTTATTTTTCTTTCAAAAAATCGATAGGCGTTGTGCAGATTGTTATTATTTTGTGTGGGGTCGTTATTGGAGTAATCTGGTTTAATTAAATTTTTAAAACAGATTTGGTCTTGTTTTGTCGGTACAATTTTTAGATGTTTGTCGTTTCTTTCGTGTCTATCTATTAAGAGGCTGTTGATTTCATCGGCGAGATCATTTTGTAGTGTTAGTTTTGCTTTGTTTCGTAATACTGCTAATAGAATTGATAAAGTTGTAAGTCTTTGTTGTCCATCAATTAGCAGAACACGTGGAACATTGACTGTGGGCGGGTCTAATGGTTGAACAACTGTAACTCCGAGAAAATGGAGTTGTGGTGATTCATGATTGTAAAGATCGGTAATATCATCCCATAATTTTTCCCAATTTTCATTGTTCCAATCGTAGGTTCGTTGAAACAGTGGGATGACGTATTGGATTTTTCTTGTGAAAAGTCCTTGAATATTTAATTCATGTGGAGCGATCATTAATTTATATTGTTGGTTTATGTATTTTTGAAATTGTTGTTTGTGCCGATTTTATTGTTTTTGTGGGTAATGCAGGACAAAGAAATATTCTAATCCCTCTAATTTACTTATTTCGCAAATTCAGATTCTGAAATAATCAAGTTCTTACACACATTTTTTGTATTTTGTTATATTATCGGCGGTTCTGTTGTTGTTGCTTTATTGTTTTTTGTGTGGTTGTTGTGATGTTGCAAACATATAGGGTTCTAGGTGCGCCTCATTATGTATCTCATTGGGATTCTAATGGGTTTGAGATTTCGATTAAGTTTGAAGTCGGCACACTGGTAAATTCGGAACAAGATTTACTCATGATTTATCGTGGTAAATTTGAGTTGGCTCCGTTTGATCCTTCATTGTTGAACATAGATTTGCTACACAATCCGCCGGGTCCTTCTAATGGTGGTTGTTGTGGAGGGGGCGGTAACGGTGGTGGAAACATTGTCGTTGGTCCCGATATATCAACTATACCGGAACACTATTATTTTGTAGATGATGTTGCACGGGATGATTATTTTGAAGACCATGAATCGGAATTGAAAAAAGATGTATTGGTTGTATCGGGTGGTCATCTCCAAATCTACGATGGTGAACAATGGGTTTATTGGGCTTGGTTTGTACGTGGTGAAAATGCTACGATTACGATTGGTGAAGTAACAACGGGAGATCCGGGAACTGATGCGAGTGTTACTAATAGTGGAACAGAGACAAATGCTGTTCTTGATTTTAGAATACCTCGTGGTGATCTCGGTGCACCGGGTAGTGTTGAAACGGTTACTCTTGAAAAGGTTGCGGCGGAGGCGATTAACGGTCATCGTTTAGTGGCTTGTGATTCGGACGGCAAGATAATTACGGCGGATTGGGAACATCCCGAAGTGCTTGGATTGATTACACAATCTGTTGCGGCGGGGGGGACGGTTCCTGTGATTGTTTTCGGAATTGTGAAACACGAAGGTTGGTCTTTTGACTTAGTGCATCCTATTCTGCTTGCGAATGACGGTAAACCGGTTCAAAGTTTAATTAGTTCGTATCCTGTGATTACCCGTGTGGGGAGACCTATTACAACGGATTCATTTTTGGTGACAATTGAGTTACCGCTTAAACAACAATAACAAATAGGAGATTAGTTGAATGTCTGGTACGTATGTAACAGTCGGAGATAATGGACAGAATGTAGTGAGGACTGCGGCAACAGCCGGAGGACTTGAGAATGCAGGAGCGATTCCTGCCTTAGACGCCGGAGGTAAACTTCATGGAAGTATGATGCCTTCGGGTCTTGGTGTTTCTGTTCAAAGGTTGGTGACGTCCGAAACTGTTGCCGGACTTGTGAATATCTGGTTCGATGCAACAGCGAATGAGGGGGCTGGGTCTTGGTTTGTTCGGAAAGCCGATGCGACGGACGAAACGAAACCGGCGCATGGTTTTGTTAAAGTGACGGCATCGTCGGGTGAAGAAGTTGATGTGTACCTTGAAGGTACTTATGCTTTGACTTCAACCTTGCCGGAAGTGTATTTGTCCATAACGCCCGGTGTTGCGGGGGCTTATGATCCTACTGCGAAGATTCGCCAATTGGTGGGGCGGCGTGTAGGGGTAAACACTTACATTTTTATTCCTGGCGATATTACGGTGCTGAATCCTTCGGCAGCCTAATTGGAATTAACCGGAGAGCCCGGTCTTGTAGATCGGGCTTTTTTATTGTTTTGATGGTAGTGTAGGTAACGATTACGGCAAAAATACGGCAAAAGTATGGCAAAAACAGTAACACGACCGTTGGTTATTGACGATTCGGGTAGGGATGCGGAGTTACCGGAAGCGATGTCTTTGCTGGTTAGTCCGGCTTCCGGCGAATATCCTGACGAAGTGATGACGGCGTTCCAAACGCAGGCATTGGTACAAGCGGCGTTGGAATCGATGTTTCAGTACAAAATTCAATATTCAACAACAGATATTCAGGCGGGTGTTGCCAAGTTACCGACCGGTTGTGTGTATTTAGTGTACGAATAATGATAAAATTCTATGACCTTTTATGACAAGAGCGGCGTATGTTGGTGTTGAGAATTTTGCCCGCAACGTGAAGAGTATTTACGTTGGGGTTGATGATACCGCTCGATCTGTTACCAAAGGCTATGTCGGTGATGAGAATGGAATTGCCCGACAATTCTGGCCCCCCAAGAAAAGCGGCGGCGGTAGTTTTGATCCCCCGCTCCCCCCGTATGAACCGCCGGTTTATCCGCCAATTGTACCCGAAGATAATACTACCTGTGAACATTGCGACGAAAGTTGTCATGGGTGGTTAGATGCCCGTGATTGGCGGGATTACCTGTATTTTTGGAGTGGTTCTTCGGCATATCCGGGGGCTGTCGGTGATCCTCCATATTATTATTCTCGCCATTATCACCTAAAGTTCTGTTTACGTACTAAAAGAATATTAGGATATATTGAATATGGGAATGTAACTTATCCTGGCGGTGAATTACCTGATTCTTATTGGCAAACGGAATATCAAGGTATGCAGGATTGTAATGATACGCAACATAGATTGCCGTATATTCCGGGCGTGTGGTGGTTTAAGTGGCGTCGGGGCAACGATGGTTATTGGTATGTTGATTTACCTAACAGTCCCCCCACAAGTAATAACACCAGTGCGATGTATGATCCAGATAACTTTACAGAAGAAAATGAAGCAGTGGTATTACAAAATGCCCAACTGAATAATCCGATTGAAGATGTTGATTTAGAACCGATTTAATATGGGAAAGCGAAAACAGGTTTATCTGACATTAGGGGCGATTGTTCGTAACCAAGCGCATTATATTAAGGAATGGCTGGGTTTTTATTATCTCATGGGCGTTGAGCGGTTTTGTATTGCTTTGCATCATTGTACCGACGAGACCGAACAACGTATCAAAGAACTCCCGTTTCAGAAACAGATTGAATTGTTTACGATTCGGGGGGACTCGCAGCATGTCCAAATGGGAACGTACAAAAAACTCCATGAGATGTACGGTTCTTCTACAAAATGGATGCTCTTTATTGATTCCGATGAATTTATGTTTCCGCTCAAGGTAAACAGTTTATCCGAATTGTTACAGCGGTATGAAAAGTGTTCTAGTTTGTCGGTGAGCCAGCGTATGTTTGGACATTCGGGGTTAGTTCTGCGACCTGACGGATTGTCTATTGAATCGTTTATTTGGGCAACGCATCCTGAAAATGACGGCAACGACAGAGCGATTAAATCTATCTATCAGCCGAAATATTTACATGCTTTTTATAGTCCGCATTTTCAAATATGCCACACCTTGCCCCAAGTGCTACCGAATAAAAAGACATTTAAGTTGGAGAATCATTGCCTTCTTGAAACGATGCCGATGCAGGATATTGTTCGGTACAATCATTATTTCACAAGATCGATGGAGGATTGGATTGCACGGTACAACAGAGGCAGTTGTAACGACAAACGCCAATCGTCAGCGTCCTACGATGCTTCCGAATTTCATCGGCTGGGGGTGGGGTATATGATCAATGAAGATATTCTGAAATATGCGATTCCGTTAAGAAAATTGTTAGGACTGCCTTATCACGATATTCAACCGAACAACGTTAAAACAGTTACGTGGGCGACGGGCATTTACGGAGAACGCATTGCTAAAACGGCAATTCTAAGCGGCAAACAGAAAAAGATTAAAGTTGTTCCGGTTATTTCCGATCCTGTTTTCTTTAGAAGTTCTATTTACACAAAACTATTAGCGTTTCGTCGGTACATTAAAGACGAACGGAAAAAGGGAACAAAATATCTACTCTGTGTGGACGGGCGGGACACATTGTTTTTGGACGATATGAAAACAATTTGTCATAAATTGCAATTGCTTTATGACAATAAAGTAATCTGTTGCTCGCAATCGTTTTCGTTTCCGTATCGTGAAGATACGTTTAACTTCTTGGTTGGTAGTAAATATTCATGGTATGGTTTTGCGAATCCGTGTGCATTTTTCGGCGCAACAAAAGACCTTGATATATTGTTCGATAGATTGGTTGCTGTTTATTACCGGTTAAAGAACAATAAACCGGAAACGCAGGTCGAGAAACATTTATTAGATATTAAGATAGACCCCGCTTACTTTGACAATGTTCAATTTATTTGGCAGGTGTATCAGGCAAACGGACAATATTGGGATTTGCAGCCGGATACAGATGTGCGATTGTTTTCGCAGGTAGAGAATATTGCAGGGCTTGACTTAAAAAATAGAAAACACCAGCCCCGCAATAATAATAGTTCTTATCTTGGTAATTCTTGTATCGTTCATGTTCCTGCGGATGCGGAACGGGACGATTTTAACCAATGGGCGATAGCACAAGGATTGTTGTACGATGAAAGAATCGGAAATGGTCATGTTGACGTACCTGTGGACAAATCCGTCCTTCGTACAACGGCTGGACGCAAACATAAACAAAAACCGAAGCGATGAATTTATATTCCGTTTGGTTGACCGGAATAATAATCCGGTCGCCAATGCGGATATTCACGTTTCGATGACCGCCCATGATTTCCGGTTTGGTATTCGTGCGGTACATCCTAATATTTTTAATTCGCCGGAAACAGTACAACGCTACGGGGATTGGGCAAGGACTACCTTAAATCAAATGACCGTACACACATGCTGGCGGTGGCTAGAACCAACCCAAAACAATTTCTGCCTTAACAATTTGAATCAAAGCATTGCTGACGCAGACAATTACGGATTAAAAAAGTTAGCGCATTGTTTGTTTTGGGATCATTGGGATTGGTTTAAGCCTACGTGGGTGTTGCCCGAAATCAATCACGATGAGTACATGCGGTTATGGCGTAGATATATTGATGTACTTGCTGACAAATACAATGACAAGATAGATGCTTGGCATGTGATTAACGAAGCAACGTTCAAAGAAGATGGAAAACTGAGCGACCGTGTTATTGTTCAAAACGGATTTTACAAGGCGTTTGATTACACAAGACAGAAGTTGAAAGGGGAACAGGGGGCGTGCTTTTATCAGGATGCTTTTTACACGGCGTGTAAACAAGGAATGCAGGCACCGGCGTATGTTATTACAAAAGATTTAATAAAACGGGGGATTCCGGTCGATTTCATATCGTTCCAATTCCATGTTTTCGACAATCGCTGGCTGCAGCAAGAGTATCATCCGGGCAATATCCGCAGAACAATTGAAAAGTTCGGGGCGTTTGGTGTTCCGATTGAGATAGCGGAGTTTGGCGTTTATTTTGGAATTGATTTACACCATCCCGATTTACGTGATTCCAACCATGACCCTGCCGTACAAGCGGCTTTGATTAAGAGCATGTACAAGTTCTTTTTCAGTTTATCGGAAATGCGGGCGGTTACGTATTGGCATGAGTTTGGACGGAATGCGTGGAATGTAAATATGATTACCGATGAGAATTGGAATCTGCTACCATCGGGGCAGGAAATAACGAATCTCATTAACAATACATGGAAAACGAATGTAAGCGGAAAAACAGATTGTGAGGGTATTTTTGCATCACGCTGTTTTTTCGGTGATTATAGAATAGACGTTCAAACCAAAGACGGATTATTTACGTATAATGTGCCTCTCCGTAAACAGTCGGACAGGAATATTGTTTTTACATTACCTTAACAATTATTATCAAATATGGCTAAAATTTGTGCGGTTGCGTTGTTTAAGAGTTGTCAGCGGCAACTTTTGGAATGGATCGATTACCATACGCTTGTGGGAATCGAACATTTTTATCTTTGTCAGGACGTGAGTTCCAATATTGAAATGCGAATGTCGCAACGGTTATTGGCTCCGTACATTGAGGAGCATCGTGTAACTCTCTACGATGCACGGGAATTGTTTTCTAGCACAGTGGGTCAAAGTTATGCGACCCGTCGCCGTCCGTTTTACGATATTGTTCTTCATCAGTTACAAACGTTGCAAGAACTAAATCCGTATGAATGGATGACGTGTCTTGATATTGAGGATTTTCTTGTTCCGAAAGTACACGGAACATTGCCGTTGCTGTTGGAACAATTCGACCCGGATAATATTACGGGGGTCATGTTTAACGGCATGGCGTTTGGTTACGGTAACAGTGATGATATTCCCGTGTTTACGCCGGATAGTATTATTGATTCGTGCCGGAGTTATTTGATAAACGAAAATTGCATTAAGTCGATTGGCTCTATCAAGCATTCGACATACTGGCACGCTCATCATCCGGTTGGTAATAAACCGCTGGTAAATCCCGAAGGCAAGGCAACTGATTTTGTTAATCCGGTTGCGTCGTACACGCTTGCGTTCTTTGCCCATTATTTGCAGCCGTCTCTTGAAGTACTCAACTTGAAATGGCAAAACGCAAATTATCCGTATCCCGATGGCAGAGAGCATCAGGAATCGCGGCGGAATATTGTTATGAATCGGTTTTTGAATAACGAATGGGTGAATTATCCTAAAAAGAATAAATTCGATCCTAATGTTACATCGTCGGCTGTTGTTGATTTGTACGAATTACGAAAACAAGGTTTGTTGCCGGAACCCCCCGTACCCGAACCAACACCTGAACCGGCACCGGAAGTAGAAACAACACAAGAAACAACACCCGAACAAACACAAACAACAGATGATTATGTTGATTCGCAACAGCCGGAAACGGAAGAGGCGAGTGAGGAGGTGAACAATGCGTAGTATTTTTGTAATGCTGTTTCTTTTTGTTGCGTTTCCGGTTTTCGGACAGTTTGAATTACTGGAATCGGCGAAGCCCGAAACTCTTTCGCAAATGCAGATAGAGGAAATCATGGGAGCGGATTCTAAGAAAGACACGCTTGCTAACGGCTATCTTGCGTCAAGACATGTTGCGTGCTTGTTTGATGCTTATGGTTATCGTTATACAGGCGGCGAATACAAAAACGATTTAATTAGTTTTCGGTTAAGGCTGCCGCCGTCTTATGTTGCTAATCCCGATTCTGATAAAAAGTATCCGCTTATTATTTGGTTTCATGGTGGCGGGGGGCGGGGCGATGATAATCAAAAACAACTTGCTCACATTCAACATATTTTGCCGTTGTTGACAGGCGAGGGGGCGAAGGATTTCTTTTTGTTAGCAACACAATGCCCCGTCCGGCATGGATTCTGGACAACGGAGCGGGATGATCCTTTGGATATTGCCGATACGCCGCTTGCCTACACGGAAGAGATTTTTGATACGCTTGTTGAAACATATCCAATCGACAAAGATAAGATTTCTGTTGTTGGATTCTGTGCCGGTATGTTTGCTGTACGGCAGTTTATTGAAGATAGACCGAACACGGTTGCGGCGGCGGTTGCTATTTCGTATGCGATGCCTAAAAAATTTGATGATAGACCGGTTACGGATGTTGCGTTATGGTTTTTTTATGTTGAAAAAGACCCCGCAACAAATCCCGATACGATTAAATCATACGTTGAACGTGTTAATAAACTAGGCGGCAATGCCAAAACAACCGAATGCAAACGTGAGACGGGGGACGCCCATAACTCTTGGTACGCTGCTTTTGTGAAATACAAAGCGTTTGAATGGTTGCTGGAACAAAAGCGTAAATCGCCGGAGGAGAAATAGTCATGGATGATAAGGTTTACTGTAAATACTGTAAATATAGACAACGGCAACATTACGGTTCCGACGTTTGTTTACGCAATTACAAAGTCCGTTATCATCCTATTGACTGTGAACAAGAGTATTACGTTTCTTGTTTCATGGCTAACCACGATATGAATTGCGAGCAGTTTGAAAAGTCGTCGGTATTAGTCCGAATTATTCAATGGTTTTCCGGTTGGTGGGCTTGGCGATAAAAGAAAGTGAGGGCGGATCGGTGTTGTTTTTAATCTGGAATATCCTGTGCGGTTTAGTTCTGATATACATGCCCATCCGTTCCGCCGTCATCAGAGCACAATACGGCAAGTTTGATGTTCGTTACATCGAATCGTTAGAACTGGAATCGCAAATTTATATGATGACGGCTCGTATGCTTCTTCTTGGTATTATTGTTTACTTTTCTTTTAGGTTTATTTATGGCTAAATTATTTCGTGCTTTCGATGGATTTAATTTATTCTGTATTTTTTTCGGTATTGGGTTAATCGTAATAGCCCAAGTATTCACAGTATCTAGTACCGATGAAAAAGATATTGCCGGTTTGGAATTGTTGAAAAAACCAAACGTCAATGATGTTGATAAACACTTTGACGCTTACGGTTATTACTACACGGGGGGTGGTTATCAAAACGATTTAATTCCGTTCCGGTTACATGTTCCTGTTAGAAAATCTTTTAAGAAATATCCGCTGTTTGTGTTCTTTCACGGCAGAGGTAATTTCGG